>NZ_JACFYJ010000099.1:0-29983 GCF_037126505.1 Paraburkholderia bengalensis | reverse complement strand
CGCCTTGTCGCGGGCCTCGCGCTTTTCGCGGCGCACGATGATCGCCGCGCGCGCCCGCCGCAACAGGCGCCGGGCAAGCCATTCGAGCGCGATGGCGGGCAGCAGCGTGCCCATCAGCGCGAGCAGCGTGGCGAACACCTTCGCGCGCTCGTGCGGATTCGACAGCTGGATGTTCCACCAGTAGCGCGCCGACGACGTATCGAGCAACACCGCCGCCGAGCGTTTGAGCGTCATGCTGCCTTGCGTGATCCAGTGGGCGCCTTGTCGCACGAGTTGCGATGCGAGCCCGTTGCTCTTGAACGCTGCGGGCACGCTCGCGCCCGAGGCGCTGCCCGCCGCCGCGGCCGATGCGCCCGAAGCGGGCTCGGCGGGCGTCGCGAGCACGCCGGCGGCGGCGATGGCCGTCAGCGTGTCCTCGATCTGCGCGCGCTTTTTCGGATCGTTGAGCACCTGCAGCGCCTGGCGGGCCTGGTCGGGCGTCAGCGTGACGGTGGTGGCGGAAGCGCCCGAGGCGCTCGTGGTCGCCGTCACGGCGGAGAAGGCGGGCGCGCAGAACAGCGCGAGCAGGCAGAGCAGAAGGAATTTGCGCATGTAGGGCCGGTGGGCGGCGGCGATGCGCGTACGGCTTGACGCGATGCGGCGCCGGGAGCCACCACGTTTCGACTGAAAGAGAAAGCGACACCGGCGCGACACGAAAAGTTCCGCAAACCCGGCGATCCGGCAATTTTGCGCGCATCCTGGCGTGCGATGCGCATTTTTTCGTGCGTTTTTGCCGTGCAAATCTCGACCGACCGTTGTTCGTGTGGTGTCGGAAAGCAATCAGAGAGAAACGGATTGCGCCGGCTTGCCAAGCGTCCCAGCGACGACTTCGGTGAAAGTCCGCTCCTCGCGCAGAATGAAGCGCCTGTCCTGCGCCAGGCGGAAGTTGCCGACCGCGGCCGGATCGGTGCGAAGCCGCGCGCGGTAGGCCTCGTAGGCAGCGAGGCTGTCGAATGCGATCAGGCCCCACGCGATGTCGTTGGTGCCTTCGTGTGGCAGAAAATAGCCGAGCAGATGGCCGCCGCAGCGCGGAATGATCTCACCCCAGTTCTCGGCGTATTGACGGAATGCGTCGCGCTGGAACGGATCGATCTGATAGCGGATGAAACAGGTGAGCGTCATCTGAAGTCTCTCTGATTGTCGTTGCGTGACGATCAGTATCGACGGACGCAGCGCGCGATGTTTCAGGACAGCACGAAGTGTCGATGCCGGGTACTTCGTGCGCGTTAGCGGCTGGGTTGCCGCCGGATCGTCGCCATCGCGCACGCGGCGCCCAGCAGCGCGCAGGCGGACGACACGAGCGCGACGGCGCGCAGCCCGGCATCGATGGCATCCGCCTGCGCGTCGACGATCTGCGCGGGCACGGCGTGCGCGCCCGCCATGGGATCGGGGGCGAGCAGCTGGCTCGTGCGATGCAGGTCGCCGGGAATGTGCAACTGTCCGAGACGCGCGGACAGCGCCGCGTCGTGCGACCACACGAACACGATGCCGAGCACGGCGATGGCCAGCAGGCTCGCGACCCGCGCGACGGCATTGTTGATGCCCGACGCGACGCCCGTGCGCCCGGCGGGAACGGAGGTCATCACGGTGGTCGTGAGCGGCGCGACGGTGATCGTCATGCCGAGCCCGAGCACGGCGAGCGCGGGAAAGTAGCTCGTCCAGTAGCTCGAGCCGTTGCGCGCATGATCGGCGTCGAGCCCGCCCGGCAGCGCGAGCAGCGCGAACCCGATGGCCGTGACGATGGGCCCCGCCGTCAGCAGCGCGCGCGCGCCGTAACGCACGGTCAGTCCGCCCGTGAAGCGCGACAGCACGCCGATCACGACGGGCACGGGCAGCAGCGCCGCGCCCGCTTCCGTCGCGGAGTAGCCGTGCGCGCGGATCAGCGTGAACGGCAGGAAGAACAGCGCGCCGCCGAGGCCGAAATACAACAGCAGCGTGACGGCGTTCGCGCCGCTGAAATCTCGCGAATGAAACACGTCGAGCGGCATCATCGGGTCCGCGCCGCGCGCCTCGATCGCGACGAACGCCGCGCACACCACGGCGCCGCCCGCGATCGCGGCGATCACCGTTTCGTCGCCGAAACCGTGCGAGACGCCAGCGTGAGCCCGTAGGTGAGCAGGCCCAGGCCGACGGTCGCGGCGAGCGCGCCCGGCCAGTCGAGACGTTGCCCCTGCTTGCCGCCATGCTCACCGCCGTCTTTGCCGCCGACGCGGCCGCCCGCATGGCCGCCGCGGCTGTCGGGCACCGACGACAGCGCGAGCGCGACCGTCGCGGCCGCAAGCGGCACGTTCAGGTAGAAGATCGCGCGCCAGGAGAAGGCGTCGACGAGCCAGCCGCCCGCGACGGGCCCGAGCGCCGACGTGATCGCGCCGAAGCCGGCCCACGTGCCGATTGCGCGGCCGCGCTCGCTTTCATCGAATACCGCGCCGATGATCGCAAGGCTGCTCGGCACTAGCAGCGCCGCGCCCGCGCCTTGCACCGCGCGCGCCACGATCAGCGCGTGCGGTCCGGGCGCGAGGCCGCATGCCGCCGAAGCGGCCGTGAACAACACGATCCCCGCGATGAACACGGTGCGCCGCCCGAGCTTGTCGCCCATCGCGCCGCCCACCAGCACCAGCGAGCCGAGCAGCAGCAGATACGCGTTGACGACCCATTGCATGTCCGCGACGCTCGCCGCGAGTTCGCTCTGGATGGCGGGCAGCGCGACGTTGACGACGGAGCCGTCGATGAACGCCATGCTCGAGCCGAGGATCGTCGCGGCGAGCGCGAGGCGCTTGCGGCGGCACGCTGCGGCGGCGCAGGGTTGCGCGCGGATCGCGAGATCGTCGCAGGGGCTCGCCTGCGCGGGGAAGGCGTGCGGCGTGTCGCGGGGTTTATCGATGGAGGGCGAGGCGTGGTCGGACATGGGCGGTGTCCACTCCAATGTAGTTGCGATCGACATTGGGATGGACAGGTCAGGCGCGAAGCCGTTCAGCCTGTGCCGAATGGCGAGCGGAACGACGAGCGGAATGGCATGTCGCACGGCGCATCGAATGGCGCATCGAATGGCGCATCGAATGGCGCATCGAATGGCGCACGGCGGCGGAGCCGGAAAGCCCGGCTTCGCGCAACGCGCGGATCAAGTTGTGCCCATGCCGCCGCAGCGCTTCCTCGATCGCCTCGATTTCCGCCTGCATGCGGATTTCGGCGAGTGTGCTCGTGCGAACGCCCGACACTTCAGCAAGCCAGAATCGCTTCCGGTGAAAAAGCGGCATCGCGACGGCGCGGGGCACGCAGTTGATCGGCTCGCGCACGGTACGCTATCGTGTGGCTGCCGGCGGCATGTGCCGCCGCTCCCGTTTCATCAGCGGAGAGACTCACGATGGTCAAGAAAACGGCGATGCATGCGGCAGCGCAGCGTTCGGCGCAGGCCTCGCGTGCTTCCACGCGACCCCGCAAGACATCGGACGCGCAACTGGCTCCGGGCACGCGCACCACGTCGGCGCACCCTGCCATCGACGCGCAGGTCGTGCTCGTGCTGCAAGGCGGCGGCGCGCTGGGCGCCTACCAGGCGGGCGTATTCGAAGCACTGCACGACGCGGGCATCGAGCCCGACTGGGTGATCGGCACGTCGATCGGGGCGATCAACGGCGCGATCATCGCGGGCAACCCGCCCGCCGAGCGGATGAACCGGCTGCGCGCGTTCTGGGAGCGCGTGACCTGGGCGGGCCCCCAGGCGTTGAACTGGCTGGCCGCGTGCGCGCCCGCCTGTGACGCCATGGCGGTACCTGCCGCGTGGCTCACCGCATGGTCGACGGCATGGGCCGCGTGGATGCCGGACGGCGAGCAGTGGCTGCGCAATCTGTCGATCGTCTCGCAGGGGTTGCCCGCGTTTTTCACGCCGCGCGCGGGCGCATGGCTTGGCGCGCACACGCCCGTCGGCATCGAGCAGGCAGCGTTCTATCACACGGACCCGTTGGCGGAGACGCTCGCGTCGCTGATCGACTTCGACTACCTGAACCGCAAGGAGACGCGCCTCACCGTCGGCACGGTCGGTGTCGGCAGCGGACAGATGCGCTACTTCACCAATCGGGACGAGCGGCTCGATGTGCAGCATGTGATGGCGTCGGCGGCGTTTCCACCGGGCTTTCCTTCCGTGCGCATCGACGGCGAGGCGTACTGGGACGGCGGCATCTATTCGAATACGCCGCTAGAAGCCGTGCTCGACGACCGGCCGCGGCACAGCTCCGTGATCTTCACCGTGCAGTTGTGGCCCGCGCACGGCAGCGAGCCGGCATCGATCCGCGAGGCGATGAGCCGCCAGCGCGACATCCAGTATTCGAGCCGCGCCGAAAGCCATCTGGAGCGGCAGCGGCAGATCCACCGGCTGCGCCATGTCATCCGCGAACTCGGCAAGCATATGGACGACAGCGTGCGCGACTCGGCCGTCGTCAAGGAGCTGCTGAACTGGGGCTGCGGCACGACGATGCAGGTGATCGAACTCGACGCGCCGAGCTTCGGTCGCGACGATCTGCACAAGGACATCGACTTTTCGACGGACGGCATCCGGCGCCGCTGGGACGCGGGCTATGCCGACGCGCAGCGGATGATCGAACGCGCGCCGTGGCGCGAAGAGCCCGACCCGATGGAAGGCATCGCGATTCATCGGTCGGACCCCGAGGCAGTGTGAGCAGGCGGCGCCCATGGCCGCGCATCGCCACGCGGCAGCAAGCGGAAACAGACCCAGGATTGCGCGCGCCGACGAACGTGTTGTACCTTGACTGAACGGGTACGACGTTCATGTTCGAACCGGCAACCAGAGGGCAAATACAAGACCGACATGACTCATCCCAATGCGGCATTGATAGAGCGGTTCTACGAGGCTTTTCAGCGCCGTGATGTCGATGCGATGGCCGCGTGCTATGCGCCCGACGTCACGTTCGGCGACCCGGTGTTCGTCGAACTGCACGGCGGCGAAGTCGTCGATATGTGGCGGATGCTGGTGTCGCGGGCGCAGGATTTCACGCTGTCGTTCAGCCACGTCGTCGCCGACGACTCGCAAGGCAGCGCGCACTGGGTCGCGAGTTACCTGTTCAGCCAGACGGGCAGAGCAGTCGTCAACCCGATCGACGCGCGGTTCGTGTTCCGCGACGGCCTGATCGCCGAGCATCGCGATCATTTCGATCTGTGGCGCTGGGCGAGTCAGGCACTTGGAGCGAAGGGCGCGCTGCTGGGCTGGACGCCTTTCGTGCAGAACGCGATCCGCGCGCAGGCGCAGCGCGGCCTTGCCGCGTGGCGCGCGAAGGCGGCATCGGCGGCATAGCGCGAACGGCAATGGCCACGACAGCCAGGACAGGCACGACAACGATGCAACGGAGGTGTGATGCGCACCGTGGATGCAACATGGCAAGAGTGGCTCGCGACCAATGTGAGCCGCGGCTGTACGCCGGAATCGATGGTCGAGGCGATGGTGCAGGCCGGTTTCGAAGCCGACGCGGCGCGCGAACTGGTGCGCAACGCCGCGTCCGCGACGGAATTGCAGGCCGATCTGATCGCGCCGTCGGAAGATGCCGCGCGTACCTATCATTACGACGCCTGTCCCGTGGCGGCGGGCAACCGCATCCGGGCGCATGACCGCGACGTGGCGGTGCGCCTGCGTATCGAGCGGCCCCAGGTGATCTCGTTCGACGACGTGCTGTCGGACGACGAATGCACCGAACTGATCGAACGCGCGCGGCATCGGCTCAAGCGCTCGACCACCGTCAATCCCGACAGCGGCCGGGAAGACGTGATCAAGATGCGCACGAGCGAAGGCTTCTGGTTCCAGCGATGCGAGGACCCGTTCATCGAGCGGCTGGACCGCCGCATGTCGGCGTTGATGAGCGAGCCGCTCGAGCATGGCGAAGGCCTGCAGATACTGCGCTACGCAACGGGCGGCGAGTATCGGCCGCATTTCGACTATTTCCCGCCGGGCCAGAGCGGCAGCGCGCTGCACACGGCGCGCGGCGGCCAGCGCATCGCGACGCTGATTGCCTACCTGAACGACGTCGAGGAAGGCGGCGAAACCGTGTTTCCCGACGCAGGGCTCGCGGTCTCGGCGAGCCGAGGCGGTGCGGTCTACTTCCGCTACATGAATGGGCGCAGGCAGCTCGATCCCCTCACGCTTCACGGCGGCGCGCCCGTCGTGCGCGGCGAGAAGTGGATCATGACGAAGTGGATGCGCGAACGGGAATACGTGTAGCCATATCGCCGCGTCGTCGCGCGGGGGGGCGGGCGATCGCGCGCGATCCAGATGTGCGATGCGCATCTATGCGGGCATGGCAAGTGCTCCCCTATGGCGAGCATCGGCATCGCCCGAATGTCGCTTTTTCTGCTGACGTTCAATCCGATGACGATTCGTCCTCCAGACGGGAACAGGAAGGGGACCGGCAATGGATCACTATCAGCTGGAAAACGAGCTTCGCCACCTCGAGCAGGTGCTGAGCCACTATGTGGCCGCCACCCAGCGATTTCCCCTCTCGTACTGGCGCGGCCGGCTGAACGCGGTGCTGGTGATTCCGCTCGTGCCGTCGCAGCGTACGCGTGTCCGCAAGCTGGACGAACGGCTACGCGTGCTCGAAGCGCGCGCGGCTGAAATCGGCTGAGGTCCGTTGCGATTCACGAGCATCGCGCAATGGCCACCGGGCACAGCGGATGCTCAGTCCGCTACTGACTGACGCAACGGTGCGTCGGTGCAAACCAGACGGAGTCAGCCATGAACAAGGATCAAGTGAAGGGCACGGCCGAAAAGGTGAAAGGCAAGGTCAACGAGGCCGTCGGCAAGGCCACGGGCAACCGCAGCCAGGAAGCGAAGGGCGACCTGCAGCAAGGTGCAGGCGAAGTGCGCAAGTCTTACGGCGATGCGAAGGAAGCCGCCAAGGACGTGGCGCACGAAGACCGCAAGCATCACTGATCGTGCCGCGCTGCTGACACCGCGCTAATGCGTAGCTGGGTTCGGCGGACGTGATGCACGCGGGCTGCGCGGCAAGCTGCCGTGCAGCCGGGTCACAGGGAGCGTACAAAGCAGATGGGCAAAGCCCGCGGGGCCGCGTTTCGACGCGGCCCTTTTTCGCGTGACGCGCGCGCCTGCATCTGTGTTGTCTGCGGGTCGCCCATTAAAATCAACAGTCCTGTCAAACAAACGGATAGTCCGCGTGAGTCTTCAGTCCTCTTCTGCCGTGCCCGATTCTCTCGACGTGCTTGCCGCATTGCGTGAAGCGACGGGGAGCCGTCATGCGCGCGTCGATGCGTCGATGCCGCTTTCGAACGACAACCCGACGCTCGACGACTACCGGTTGCATCTGCAGCTGATCGCTGCCTGGCTCGCGCCGCTCGAACGATGGCTCGCGCGTTTCGACGACGGTCCGCAACGCGCGCTGCCCGCCATCGTGCGGATGCCGCTGATCGAGCGCGATCTCGCCGAGTCTTCGCTGCCGCGTGCCGATGGCAGCGCGACGGAGCCGCCCGCCGAAGCGGGGCAGTTCGCCGACGATGATCCTGCCTGGCGTTGGGGCGTGTGCTATGTGATCGAGGGATCGCAACTGGGCGGCACCGTGCTGTATCGGCAATTACGCGAGACGCTCGCGCCGCATCCGTTGCGCTATCTGAGCGGCGACGGCGTGCCGCCTGGGCCGAGGTGGAAGCATTTCATCGAAGCATTGCGCGCGCAGGTCGACACGCCGCGCGACATCGCGCGGGCGTGCGAAGGCGCGAAGGCCGCGTTCGATGCGCTGCTCGCGTTGCTGCCGGCGCGCGCGGCTGCCGAATGCGCGCCCGGCGTAATCAGCTAGTTCAACGACGCATCGGCCGAACCGTGAGGCGGATTTTCGCGGTGCGGTGCTCGCCGCAGCAGCAGTTCGAGTTCCCCAAGCAAGGTCTCGCGCGCGACAGGCTTATGCAGCGTGCACTCGCAATTGAGATCGGCGGGGATATCGGGCGATGCGCTCCACAGGATCACGGGCATGCCATCCAGACCGGGATCACTCTTCAGCGTGCGGCACACTTCGGCGCCGTCCATGCCGGGCATCATCAGATCCGTGATGACGACGGCGGGGTGCACGCGTTGCGCGAGCTCCACGCCTTTGCGCGGCTCGAAGGCCGTCAACACGTGAAAGCCCTCCAGTTCGAGCAACAGGGCCCACGCAATCAGCAAATCCGGCTCGTCGTCGATGAGCAGGATGGTGGGAAGACGGCTATCCGACAGTGCGTTCGATTCCATGTGTACAGGCATGCTTCTGCTCGCGCAACCGGGAGAGCGGGTGCAAGTGAAACGTCTCAATCAAGTGTTAGCGGCGCATGCATGTCGCGTGCCAACATGTTGCGCCCTACTCGGCGGAGCCTGTTGAGCGAGCGGCGCGGGTGCGGCATTGACGGCTCGGCCCCATGCGCGGCGGGGCTTGCATCGATTTCGCATGATTCGCGGCAGTGCGCCACGCGCGGCGGCGCACACGGCAAGCAAGTGATCTCGCTGCGCAAAAAGTATCGACGTCGTTGTAAATTCCGGCGCACGGCGCGGTCAATTTTTCCGCGCGTGCGACGTCGCATGCGGCCGCCGCGTCGAGCGGAACGGCGAATGCGTTCGGTTTCTTTCGGGTAGACTGCCGGTCTATGGACAGACTAACCAGCCAACCGCGTACCGCGTTGCCGGTCGACACATCGCAAGTGTTCGAACTGTTGCCGGATGCCTGGCTGATCGTCGACGAGCGCTATCAGGTCGTGCTCGCCAATGCGCGATATCGCGAGACGCACGGCGTGACGCTAGCCGATATCGCGGGCCGTTCGATCTACGACATCAACCAGTTTGGATCGCAATCGCAACGCGATCTGCGCCGCAACTGGCTCGACGCAATGCTGCCCGGCCTCGTGCCCGGCGAATCGCGTTTGTCTCCCGTGCTCCGCTATGACACGCCATCGCCCAAAGGTAGCGACGGCACATTGACGCCGCGTTACTGGCAAATACGCACGTCGGTGATCGGCCCGCGCGATGACGCCGCGCCAATGTTCGGCGTGTGCGTGATGGACGTGACGGATTCGATCGCCGTGAGCGAGCGCGATCAGCGCGAGCGCGCCAAGCTGCGTTCGCAGGCGCGTTTGCGCCAGGTGCTCGTCGACGAAGCGAACGCCGAACTGCGCGTGCATCGCGAGCAGTTGCGACAGGCGCTGGCGTTCGCGCATGTCGGCGCGTGGGAACTCGATCCGGCGACGGGCGCGATCGAAGGCTCCGATCAATGCAAGATCAATCTCGGCCTCGCACCCTCCGAAGCGCTGACGCAGGCGCGCCTCTTCGATGAACTGATCGACGAGGCCGACCGCGCGCGCGTGAAGGAAGCGATGGAGCGCGGACTCGCGCAGTCCGAGCATTTCGAAGTGGAATTCCGCGTCACGTGGCGCGACGGCACCGTGCACTGGATTCTGCTGCGCGGTCTCGGTCGATATCAACCGGACGAGACGTTGAAGTCGATTGTCGGCTTCACGCTCGACATCACGTCGCGCAAGGAGGCCGAGCTCGAACAACGCGCGATCGCCGAATCGGAAAAGCGCGCGCGCGAACATAGCGACGAAGTCGCGCGCGCGATGGATCATTTCGTCACAGCCGTGAGTCACGAACTGCGCTCGCCGCTTGGCGCCATCCTGTCGTGGACGACGCTGCTGCAACGGGCCGCGGATGCTTCGCACGTCGCTCGCGCGGCGGGTGTGATCGAGCGCAACGCGCATCAGCTATCGCACATGGTCGACGATCTGCTCGACAGCGGCGCGATCGCAACGGGCAAGCTGTCGGTGAATCGGCGCCCCGTCGATCTGGGCGCGCTCGCGGGCAATGTCGCTGAAGATATTCGCATGACGGCAGAGACGAAAGGGCTGCGGCTGGTGGTGGGCGAGCTGGCGCCGTGCGTCGTGATGGCCGACGAGAGCCGGATGAAGCAGGTCGCGTGGAATCTGCTGTCGAACGCAGTGAAGTTCTGCGCGCAGGGCGAAGTGGAACTGAGCGTGACGGTGCAGGGCCAGCAGGCCGAGCTGACGGTGCGCGATACGGGCTGCGGCATCGAGCCCGATGCGCTGGCGCGGATTTTCGAGCGCTTCCAGCAGATCAATCCCGAGAGCGGCGGCCGCGTCGCGGGGCTGGGGCTCGGACTGTGGCTCGTCAAGCATCTCGTCGATCTGCATCACGGAAGCGTGACGGCGCACAGCGCCGGGCGAGGCAAGGGGGCGACGTTCAGGGTGGCGCTGCCCCTTTATCGATGAGCGGTAGCGATCAAGGTTCGCCTGCACGCCGTTGCAGCCCCGTGGCGCCATCACGTCGATCCGGTTTACCTCGAATAGGGAGGCGGCTCGTTGAGCACCGCCCAGAACATGCCGAGATCGTTGATCGCCGCCATGAAGTCGTCGAACTCGACGGGCTTCACCACATAAGCATTCACGCCCAGGTCGTAGCTGCGCAGCAAGTCCTTCTCTTCACGCGACGAGGTCAGCATGACGACGGGAATGCGCTTGAGCTTGTCGTCGGCGCGCACGTTGCGCAGCACTTCATGTCCGTCGATCTTCGGCAGTTTCTTGTCGAGCAGAATCACAGCGGGATTCTCGTCCTTGCGATCCGCGTATTGACCTTCGCGCCGCAGGTAATCGAGCGCTTCCGCGCCGTCGCGAATCGACACGACCGGGTTCGCGAGCCGCGTCTTTTCCAGCGCGATCAGCGTCAACTCGATGTCGTTGACATTGTCTTCCACCAGCAAAATCGGTCTAAGCACGCGTAGTTCCTCGTTGGTCTCGACGCATTGTCAGCATCAGCATCGTCAGCGCCTGACGGCGTCTGCGCCGTCCGACGTGTTGGGTTCGCCGGTGGCGTCCGCGCCGGATTCTTTCGGCACGGGCCTGAACGGCTGTCCCGTCGAAAGCGCCGCGAGGCGTGCCACGGCCGCCATCGCGCTTTCGTCGCGCGGGTTCGTGTCGGGCGTGAAGGTCAGCGGCAGCGAGAAATAGACCGTGGCGCCCCGGTTCAACTCGCCTTCGGCCCACGTCTTGCCGCCATGACGTTCGACGATACGTCTCACGCTCGCAAGTCCGATACCCGTTCCCTCGAATTCTTCCGCGCGGTGCAGCCGCTGGAATACGCCGAACAGCTTGTCGACATAGCGCATGTCGAAGCCGACGCCGTTGTCCCGCACGTACACCACACACTGGCCCGCAAGCTCGCCGTCGCCGGGCCGGCTCGACACTTCGATCACGGCAGGCGCGTTCGGGTCCTCGCGCAGGCGGCTGAATTTTACGGCATTCTCGATCAGGTTCCGCAGCACGACATGGATCAGTACCGGGTCAGCCGGGATGGATGGAAGATCGCCGACGTGCCATTCGATGGGCCGTTCGCCCGCGTTGCGCTGCTCGTCGGCGACGAGCGCTTGCGCGAGCGCGTGCAGATCGACGCTTTGTGGACGCAGTGCGGCGCGGCCCATTTGCGAGAACGCGAGCAGATCGTCGACCAGTTTGCCGCCGAAGCGCGCGGCGCCGATGATGCGCTCGACGAAATGCTGGCCGCGCTCCGACAATTTCGCACTTTCCATTTCG
Organism: Paraburkholderia bengalensis; assembly: GCF_037126505.1. Taxonomy (NCBI): domain Bacteria; kingdom Pseudomonadati; phylum Pseudomonadota; class Betaproteobacteria; order Burkholderiales; family Burkholderiaceae; genus Paraburkholderia; species Paraburkholderia bengalensis. Next base: position 18,367 of record NZ_JACFYJ010000099.1, on the reverse strand, counting down.
CGCAGCAGGTCCGCGAAGCCGACGATATGCCGCAGCGGCGCGCGCAAATCGTGCGACACGGTGTATGAAAAGCCTTCGAGCTCCTCGTTCGCGCGGCCGAGTTCCATCGCGAGTTGCGCGAGTTCTTCCGCGCGCCGCAGCACGATGCCGAGCAGCGCCGTGCGGAATTCGACGGCGATTTCGAGTTCGGCCTGGCGCCACGGCGACGAGCGGCCGCGCACGGTTTCCGTCCACGTGTCGAAGCTCTTGCGCGGCGACAGCGAGGCCGACAGCGAGGTCAGCTTCGCGCGCGGATCGCCCGCCCACTTGAGCGTGCGCACGACCTCCGCGCGAAACCAGATTACATAGTTGCGGAACAGTTTGGAGATGGACAGCGCCAGCATGCCGGCATGATCGGGATTGGCCGGGCGCCCCCATGCGGCTGCGAGATCGTCGGTCGAGTAGATGTCGTCGCTCGTCGAATCGAGCCACGCGACGATCTCTTCGATCGTCGCTTCGTCGGGCGCATTGCCGACGGGCACGATGCGTCCGTCGAATACGATGGCGGCGCCCGTGGAGTTGGTCAGCGCGAGCAGTTCGCGCGGATCATTGGCGAGCGCGTCGATGAAGTGGTCGGTGTTCGCCATTGTTGCGAGCAGCTGCGACTGGCGGCGGCGCAGTTCGAGGCGGTACTCGGCTTCCGCGCGATCTTCCTTTGCTTCGACCTGCAGCGACAGCACTTGCGCGATGTGCTCACAGGCGGTGCGCACCTCGAACGGCGGCACGCGCGCGCTCGCGTGGTGGCACGAGATCAATCCCCACAGCTTGCCGCGCACGACGATCGACATCGACATCGACGACCACGTGCCCATGTTCTTCATGTACTGCACGTGCAGGGGCGAGACGCTGCGCAGCGATGCATACGTGAGATCGGTCGGTGTCTGCGTAACGGGATTCAGCGCGGGCACGAGGGGCGAGGGCGCGTAGTCCGCATCGGCGATCAGGCGGATGCGGTTGCGCAAGTACAGCGCGCGCGCTTGAGGCGGAATGTCCGAGGCGGGAAAGCGCTGGTCCATGTACGACGGATAGGCTTCGTCGAGCGCCTCCGCGATGACGTGGCCGTTGCCGTCGTCGTCGAAGTTGTAGACGAGCGTGCGCCCATAGCCCGTAATGCGCTGCACTTCGTGCGCGGCGAGCGCCGTCAGATCGGCGACGCTTTGCACTTCCTGCAAGCGGTTGGTGAACGTGCGCACGAGCGGATACATCGACGCGAATACGTCCGCGGTGCCGCGCGCGGGTTCCAGTTCGACGAACGCGACACCCTCATGACGGTGCACGACGATCGCAAGCGGCGACAGCCGTGGATCGCGAGGATCGTCGATCGAGCCGACGTAGAGCGGCACGCCTTGCGCATCGAGCGACGCGAGCGCCTCTATCGCCAGCGTTGCCGCGTCGCCGAGCACGGCGGAGAGCGGCTTGCCGAGCACATCGCCGAGCGGCTTCTGTGCGAGCAACGCTACGTTCTCGCTTGCCTGCGCGACGACCCCGTCGGCGGCGACGCAGAACAGAAAACCATGAGGCTGGATGCCGCCCGGAATATGAATGGGTTCGCGCGCGCAATCGGCAAGTGCGCGCGCCATGTCGTGCGTGTTTGGTTCGCTGACGCTCTGGACGTTCGACATGCTTGCTCCATTGGACGGTCCCGCCATTCTCGCATACGCGTTGTGCATGCGTTCTGCCTTAAGTGCCTGAAAAATTCGCCCGGCTGCGTGCCGGCGCATTGTTCCCGGGCACAACGATTGCTAATCACCTTCGCTGCGCCCGAACACCGCAGCGCGGCGCGCCTTCCAATTCGCCTGAGGAACACAACCATGCCAACCGATTCCCGTATCTCCGAGGGCTTGCCGTTTCCGCTCGGCGCGACCTGGGACGGCAGCGGCGTCAACTTCGCGCTCTTTTCGGCGCACGCGACGAAGGTCGAGCTGTGTCTGTTCGACGAGAAGGGAGAGAAGGAGCTCGAGCGCATCGAGTTGCCGGAGTACACCGACGAGGTCTGGCACGTGCGTGTCGCGGGCCTGAAACCGGGCGCCGTCTATGGTTATCGCGTGCATGGCCCGTATGAGCCCGACGCCGGGCATCGCTTCAATCCGAACAAGCTGCTGCTCGATCCGTATGCGAAGGCGCACGTGGGCACGTTGCGCTGGGACCCGTCGCTGTTCGGTTACACGCTCGAAACAGAAGACGACCTCACGTTCGACGAACGCGACAGCGCGCCTTTCATGCCGAAGTGCCAGGTAGTTGATCAGACGTTCAACTGGACCCATCCGACGCGCATCCGCGTGCCGTGGGACCGTACGATCGTCTACGAGACCCATGTGCGCGGCTATACGAAGCTGCATCCCGGCGTGCCCGAGACGATGCGCGGCACGTTCGACGGCCTCGCGCAGAAGGCCGTCATCGACCACATCAAACGCGTCGGCGTGACGACGATCGAGCTTCTTCCCATCCATTCGTTCGTCAACGATCAAACGTTGCTCGACAAAGGGCTCACGAACTACTGGGGCTACAACACGATCGGCTTCTTCGCCGCCGACCCGCGTTACTTCGCGCGCGGCCCAGGCGCGATCGACGAGTTCAAGGAGATGATCGACAGGCTGCACGACAGCGGGCTCGAAGTGATACTCGACGTCGTCTACAACCACACGGCCGAAGGCAACGAGCGCGGGCCGACGCTGTCGTTTCGCGGTATCGACAACGCGTCGTACTACCGGCTGATGCCCGACGCGTGCCGCTATTACATCAACGACACGGGCACGGGCAACACGCTGAACCTTGCGCATCCGCGCGTGCTGCAGATGGTCACGGACAGCCTGCGCTACTGGGTGACGGAGATGAACGTCGACGGCTTCCGCTTCGACCTCGCCACTATCCTGGGCCGCGAGCCCTATGGCTTCGACGAAGGCGGCGGCTTTCTCGACAGCTGCCGGCAAGACCCGATCATCTCGAGCGTGAAGCTGATCGCGGAACCTTGGGATTGCGGACCGGGCGGCTATCAGGTGGGTGGCTTTCCACCCGGCTGGGCCGAATGGAACGACCGCTTTCGCGACACGGTACGCTCGTTCTGGAAGGGCGACGAAGGCTGCGCAGCGGATCTCGCGACACGCCTCACCGCATCGGGCGACTTCTTCAACCGGCGCGGCAGGCGTCCGTGGGCAAGCGTGAATTTCATCACGGCACACGACGGCTTCACATTGAACGATCTCGTCTCGTATAACGAGCGTCATAACGAAGCGAACGGCGAGAACAACCAGGACGGCCACAGCGACAACCGCTCGTGGAATTGCGGCGTGGAAGGCCCTACCGACGATCCCGAAGTGATCGCGTTGCGCGAACGCCAGAAGCGCAATCTGCTGTCGACGCTGCTGTTTTCGCAAGGCACGCCGATGGTGCTCGCGGGCGACGAGTTCGGACGCACGCAGCGCGGCAACAACAATGCGTATTGCCAGGACAACGAGATCAGCTGGGTCGACTGGAAGGGCATCGATGCCAACGGCCGCGCGCTCCTGGAGTTCGTGCGCAAGCTCACGACCTTGCGTCACGCTTTGCCCGTGCTGCGCCGCAATCGCTTTCTGACGGGCGAAATGCGCGAAGACATCGGCGTGGCGGATGTGAAATGGTTCAGTCCCGCAGGCGTCGAGTTAGCGCAGGAACAATGGGACGACCCTGCAATGCGCTGCTTCGGCCTCGTGATCGACGGGCGCGCGCAGGCGAGCGGCATTCGCCGTCCTGCATCCGATGCGACGCTGCTGCTGGTCGTCAATGCGTATCACGACGTCGTTGACTTCACGTTGCCGGAGATACCGGGCAGCGATCAGTGGAGCTGCCTGATCGATACGAACGCGCCGGAGCGCGACGAGTTGCCGGACTTCGAATCGGGCGACGCGTATCAGGTGACGGGGCGTTCGCTGCTGCTGTTTGCGCTGCACGCGAAAGGCGAGACGAAGCGGATTTTCGAGCGGCTGGAAGAGCGGCTCACGCAATGATGGGACGGCAGTCGAAGTGCGGTGTTGGGCCTGAGAGGAAGTGGCGGTGATAACAAGAGCGGCGGACCTTTTCTGAAGAGGTCCGCTGCCTTATCTATCGTTCGAGCTGTCCTTCGCGGTGTGCTTCTCTAGCCGTGCTTCGAGCTGGGCAGCGTGCGTGCGTTTCATGCACTGCGTGCCACGCTTTCCTGCGAAGCCGCCGTGTCGTTGGCCCACGCCGGCTGGGCGCTCGCCGTTCCCGCTCCGCTCACGCGACGCTGCGCCGAAACTGCCGCCACGCGCTCGACATCGATGTGCGTCCGCGTCGGGCGCGCATCGGTCAACGTGCCATACAGTTTCAGATAGGCCTGCACCGGCTTGCGCCAGCTGAAGTCGCACTGCATCGCGTTGCGCTGCAATGCGTGCCACGACGAAGGCCGCATGAACGCATCGAGCGCGCGTTGCAACGCGAAAGCGACGTCGTCGGGCGCTTCGCCGTCGAACAGAAAACCCGTCGCGCCCACTTCAGGCAAGCCGAGCTCGGGCGAACGCTCGGGCGTGTAATCGACGATGGTGTCGCGCAGCCCGCCGACGCGCGAAGCGACGGGAATCGTCCCGTAGCGCAGCGCATAGAGTTGCGTGAGGCCGCACGGTTCGAAGCGGCTGCCGTGCAGCAGGATGTCTGCGCCCGCATGCAGCATGTGCGCGCGCTTTTCGTCGTATCCGATGTGCACGCCGACGCGCTGCGGCCACGCGGCGGCAAGATCGCGCATGGCCGTCTCCAGATACGCCTCGCCCTTGCCGAGAATCGCCACCTGCAAGCGCGGATGCCGCGCGAGCATGGTGGGCAGCGCTTGCGCGACGACGTCCGCGAGCTTCTGCGACGTCAACCGGCTGCCGATCGCGACGAGCGGTGCGAACGGATCGACGGTCAGGCCGAAGATCTGCTGCAGTTCGCGCTTGCACGCCTGCTTGCCGCGCACGTCGTCGACGGAATAAGGACGCGCGATCTGCGGATCGGCGCAAGGATTCCACGTGATGCCGTCGATACCGTTGGTGATGCCCGACAGCTTGTGCGAGCACGCCTGCAGCACGCCTTCCATCAGATGACCGAAGCGCGGCGTCAGGATTTCGCGCGCGTAGTTTTCGCTGACGGTCACGACCTGATGCGCGTGAACGATGCCCGCTTTCATCATGCTCAGCGCGCCGTAGAACTCGATGCTGCGCGGGTCGGTCAACGCCGGCACGAGCAGTTCGGGCGGCACGCCCATCCAGCTGCCGAGAGCGAGCGGATAGTTGCCCTGAAACGCGAGGTTGTGCACGGTGAACACGCTTTTCGCCGCCACCCCTGCGAGCTTCATCAACAGCGGCGTGAGGCCCGCATGCCAGTCGTGCGCATGCACGATGTCGGGCTTGTGCACGCCGCGCACGCCGCGCGCAATGCGCGTGGCGGCTGCGGCAAGCGACGCGAAACGGATCGCATTGTCCGGATAGTCGCGGCCCTGGTCGTCCTGATAGAGATTGTCGCGCTTGTATAGATGATCCATCTGCAGCAGCAGAACGGGCACGCCCGTATCGGGCATGTGGGCGCGCAACAGCCGGGCGTCGCCGCCTGGCAATCCGCCGATGCGGCAAAGCGGCGTGATGCCGACGGCGCGTTCGAGCGCCGCCGGGTACGCGGGCAGCAGAATGGTCGCATCGACGCCCGCGTCGCGCAACGCGGCGGCGTACGCACTCACCATATCGCCAAGGCCGCCGGATTTCGCAAGCGGCATCGCCTCCGAGGCGACGAGAAGAACGTTCAGCGTCAAGGTATTGACTCCAGGTTCCAGGTGGTCGATTGAAAGAGACGCTTGAGATGCCGCCGTATAGGCTCGCATGATCCGGGAGGCGGACCGGGTCGGCGGAAGGCGAGGGACGGACAGCTTGGAATAACAGCAAGCGGTGTGCCACGGGCCGTGTGTTAACCCAATGCTGCTGCGGCGCGGGAGACAGCTTTGTTCAGACCTATGCAAGAAGCTTTGCCGCTGTGCATGAAGCCCTGTAGAGGATGAAATGCGTCAACTTGGTGAACGCGGACGAGGCAAGTTGGCGCAGCGCGTAAGTGTAATTCGCGATGGGACATGTGCCCGTATTTACACGGCACGGCGCGGTCGCTCGCGCGTGCGCATCGAGGCGCACGCGCGTTCGCAACCGGTTTGCATCGATGCAATGCGGAGCTGCGCGCGCATCGATGCATGAGCCGAAGGCTAGATGTCGAGCCGCGAAATCTTTGCGCCTTCGAGCGAGACGCCCGCCATCAAACCCGCGTTGGTGAGCACGAACGCCTGCACGGGCTTGGTGGCCGTGGTCGAATCGATGTTGCCGTTCGCGCCGACCTTGACGAGCGCCACCGTCGCGTCGCCACCGACTGACCAGCCGTTGCTATTGCGGAACTGGTCCAGCGCGTCCTGCGTCATGAACAGAAAGATCACGCCCTTCGATTGCGCGCCAATCTGCAAACCGAACGAGCCTGCTGCCGTGCTGTAGTAGCCGACCGTCTGACCGCCCACGCGCAGCGCGCCCTGACCGTACTGACCGCCGATCCAGAAACCTGCCTGCACGACGGACGGAAACACCAGCACGCCGCGCGCCTTGGAGGCGAGTTCGCGTGATCCGTGCGCCGTCGCATACAGACGCGAGAGCGTTTCGTCGACGCTCGAATCGATTGCGCGACGTTTGTCGGCGTTGCTCGCGTTCGTCGTCGAATGCGACGGCGTCATTGTGCAACCGGTAAGTGCAAGGCCACCCGCAGCGAGCATCGCGCTCGTGCTGACTATGAAATTTCTTCTATGCATCATCGTTCTCCTGTTTGGCACGCCAAGTCCGGCGGACAGCCCCTCCCTGGTGCTGTGGCCGCCGCTGCCGCAGGTCGCTAAACCTTGCGCAGCAAGGACTGACGACGTAGTAGCAGTTCGCGTGCCCGGCGTGCTCTCCTTCATGCATGGCCACGCGCCATCTCGCGCCAAACATCCTTCACGGTATGGACGCAACCCGAAGGCCGCCGATGATGTGTATGAATTACACGCGGCGAAGCGTTAAGCGTTGTCGGACGTCGCGCGCTTCAGAAGTTCGAGCAGGCGTTGCGGCGTAAGCGGTTTCGCGCAGTGCGCATCGAAGCCCGCTGCGCGCGCCTGTTCGCGATCGCGTTGCGATGCATAGCCGGTGCACGCGATCAGCAGCATGTGCGAGGTCGACTCCGATGCGCGCAGACGGCGTGCAAGCTCGAGCCCGTCGACGCCCGGCATCGCGATGTCGAGCACGACGGCAAACGGCTGCCATTCGGATGCGAGTTCGCACACGTCTTCGGCGCCGTGCATCGCGCGACACTCGAAACCGTTGGCAAACAGCAGAAGCTGCAATGCGTCGGCGGCATCGGGGTAGTCGTCGACAACGAGTACGCGCCGGTTATCGGTCATCCGCGTGCCGATGGGCCGCCACTCCAGTTCGTCTTCGCTGTCCTGTGGAATTCTCGTTGCCATTGGTGGTGGCCTCCTCACTCCCCGAGGCACTGGGACAGCAAGGGATGGACCCGGGACCGCATACAAGCGAACGCACAAGAACGCATAAGCGAACCCACGGAGCCGCGAATTGACAATTGCGCTGCGCGTCAGGGTTAACCAGCGAGCTAAACGCGATTGCGCGCCGTTGAAGAACGCAAATAAGCCGGATCATGTTGCTTATCAGCCGACTGCCCGCTTTATTCATGCGACATAAATCGGCATTCGGATTTATATTCCGAACGGCGCCGCGAAAAAACGGATTCGATGTAAGGCGCCGGCAGTGCGCGACAGAGTTGCCGGAATCCGCGCTTCCAATAAAAGCAGCAAGCGAGGGAAATAATGAATACATCGACCGTAATGGGGCGGCGCGCGCTCGGCATTGTGTGCGGCGAGGCGCGTTTAGCCAGCGTGGATGTGCTGCGCAAAATGCATGATGCAAATGCCGCGGCGAGAACATTTCAGCCATTGGATATTGCCGTCGAATGCTTTGCGAATGACGGGAGCCGCGCGCTGCATGCGCGCATTGCGGGCTCGGCCGAACACAAGCTGCGCGTGTTCGATTCGATCCGCGATGTCGAGCGGCGCGGCGTGACGGCCGTCGCGCTGCCGTGCTTCGACAGCCATCTGTTCATCGACGAAATGCAGCAGAACACGACGGTCGCCATCGTCGACATGATCGCGGCGCTCTTTGCGCATCTGCGGCAACGCTTTCCGCAATCGTGCCGCGTCGGCGTGCTGACTTCGCCGCTGCTGCATGAGCAGCGCCTGTTCGAACGATATGGCCAGCGCGTGCGCATCGATGTGGCGAGCGCCGGCGTGAGCGGCGCGGACCGCGACGCGTTGCGTGCGGCGTGCCACGCGCTGACGCGCAGGGCATCGACGTGCTGATGCCGGGCAGCACCGACAGCGCGCTGTCGCTGCATAGAGTCGGCACGCTGCCTGTGCCCGTCGTCGACGCGTATTCGGTGTACGCGCAACATCTGCTCGCTGCCGACCATCGCAAGCCCGCACGGGCGATCAAGCTCGGCGTGGTTGGCGGAGTGGGGCCCGCCGCGACGGTCGACTTCATGCACAAGGTCGTGCTCGGCACGCCCGCCGCGCGCGATCAGGATCACATCAAGATGATCGTCGAGCAGAACCCGCAGATTCCCGACCGCACGGATCATCTGACGGGCAATGGCGCCGATCCGACGCTCGCGCTCTACGCGACGTGCAAGAAGCTCGAAGACGGGGGCGCCGACCTGATCGCGATACCGTGCAATACCGCGCATGCGTTCATTGCGCCGATCGAAGCACGCTTGCGCGTGCCTATCGTCAACATGATGAACGTGACGGCCGACTATCTGCGCGCCGCGTTTCCCCATGTCGAGCGCGTCGGCCTGCTCGCGACGGACGGCACGATTGCAAGCGGACTGTATCGCGCGGCGCTCGAAGCACGCGGAATGACCCAGGTCGTGCCGTGCCTCGCGATGCAGGCGCGCGTGACGAACGCCATCTACGGCGCGCGCGGCGTGAAAGCGGGCTTTACAAACGGAGAATGTGTCGACGACATCATGGCGGCACTCGACAGTCTTCTCTCGCAGCACATCGAAGTCGTTCTGCTGGCGTGCACTGAATTGCCACTGCTTTTCCCGCAAGCCGCCTCCGTCACGCGTAATGGACGCACTGCGCATCTCGTCGATCCGACCGATGTGCTTGCAAGATCTTGCGTGGAATTCACGCGCGGCAAGCCGATCGCCACGCAGGCCAATGCCCGATGCGAAAGAGCGCCGGTAGACTATGCGGTTTTATCGAGGCAGATGGAAAGAGGCACGGCATTCAATGCCGAGCTGCTTTGAAGCTTCCATTCGCTGTGACTTTCGTGTTTCTTTTCGCTTTCTAATCACTTTCCAATAACAGTGATTTCAAGGAATTTCTCTTCATTCGCAAACGTTTCACAATAAGTTCTTCATTCGACTTCAGACTGCGTTTCCAGCGGCGGCGCGCCATTTTTTAGCGTGCCGTCATGTGCCGAAGTGTGCTGGAACAGGATGCTCGAATGAACGGACTTCCTCTCTCTTCACCGCGCGTTGGCGCGATCGTTGTGCTTGCATCGTTCACGCTCGCCGCATGCGGACCGGACGATGCCGCGAGCGTCGCGAGCACGGCGCCTTCCCCGTCCCGGTCCCAGCCGGGCGCCGGGCCGGCTATGCAAAGCCCCGCCATTGCGCCCACTCAATCGCCGCCGCCATCCGCGCGGGTGGGCAGTGTGGCCAGCATGTTCAATGCGCCCGCGACGCGCGTGGGCGCAGGCATCGATAACCCATCCAGGAACGCCGCCATTGTGGACGCGCAGGCAAGCCTTGCTGCCGACAGCCAGCAGATCGCGCCCGTGCTTCATTACGCCCCCGGCGACGACAGTCATTGAACGACATCAGCAGTGAATGACAACGCGCGCGAAGCGCGTGTGTGGGCCCTTTGTGCCGTTTTTTGCCCTTTTTGTACTCTTTCCCCCGAGAAGAAGGTAACGACACCATGACATCCAATAGCCGTCGCCGTTTTCTGAAAACCGCCGCAACCTCGGCAGGCGCTGTCGCCGCCGTGACGATGCTGCCCGAATCGATCCGCAATGCGCTCGCTGTGCCCGCCAACTCGCGCACGGGATCGATCCGTGACGTCGAGCACATTGTCGTGTTCATGCAGGAGAACCGTTCGTTCGATCATTACTTCGGCCATATGCGCGGCGTGCGCGGGTACAACGACCGCTTTCCCATTCCGCTGCCGAATGGCAAGCCCGTCTGGTATCAGCCGTCGAAAGCCGATGCGACCAAACCCGTGCTGCCGTTTCACCTCGACACGCAGACGACGAGCGCGCAATGCGTCGGCGATCTCGATCACTCGTGGTACAAGACGCACGCCGCGATCGACGGCGGCCGCTACGACCAGTGGCCCGCGAACAAGACGGACATGACGATGGGCTATCACCTGCGCTCGGACATTCCGTTCCATTACGCGCTTGCCGATGCGTTCACGGTCTGCGACGCCTACTTCTGTTCGCTGCCTGGTCCGACGCATCCGAACCGCGCGTATCTGATGACGGGCACCGTCGATCCGACGGGCACGAAGGGCGGGCCGCTGCTCGACAACAACGACTTCGTGGACGGCGACGTGCCGCCGAAGTATCAGCTGCTGTCGTGGACGACCTATCCCGAGCGCCTGGAAGCAGCCGGCATTTCGTGGCAGATCTATCAGCAAGGCACGGACGGCTCCGACCCGCTGACGGGCAACTACGGCACCAACATCCTGCAGAACTTCGAGAACTTCATCAACGCGCAACCGGGTTCTTCGCTGTTCCAGCGCGCGCAGACAGTGCGCACGATCGACGACCTGAAGGCCGACGTGCAGGCAAACCGGCTGCCGCAGGTCTCATGGCTGTGCCCGCCTGCCGCGTACTCTGAGCATCCGAAGTACACGCCTGCGTACGGCGCGGAGTACACGTCGCACATTCTCGACGCGCTGACGTCGAACCCCGACGTGTGGAGCAAGACCGTGCTGTTCATCATGTACGACGAGAACGACGGCTTCTTCGATCACATCGTGCCGCCGCAGGTGCCGACCTCGCGCGCACAAGGGCTGTCGACGGTGACGACGGATGGCGAGATTCACAACGTCGTCAATCCTGGGCGCGGCGGCAGCTATACGGTCGACAACCTGCCGTACGGCCTCGGGTCGCGCGTCCCGATGACGATCGTGTCGCCGTGGACGAAGGGCGGCTTCGTGTGCTCGCAGGTGTTCGATCACACGTCGGTGATCCGCTTCATCGAAACGCGTTTCGGCGTGCAGGAGCCGAACATCACGCCGTGGCGCCGCGCCGTGTGCGGCGATCTCACGACGGCATTCGATTTCCGCACGCCCGACGCGAAGATGCCGCCGCTGCCGGACACGAGCAACTACAAGAGCATCGCCGACAACCAGTGCGCGACGCAGCCCGCGCCGACCGTGCCCGCGACGCCCGGTCCTGTCGATCCGCAGGAAGCGGGCATCCGTTTCGCGCGCGCATTGCCATACGAACTGCACGTGAACGGGAAGCTCGATGAAAAGGCGAACTCGCTGACAATCGAGTTCGGCAACACAGGCGAGCAGGGCGCGCACTTCCATGTCTATTCGACCAATCGCACGGATGGCCCGTGGCGCTATACGGTCGAAGCGGGAAAGTCGCTGAAGGACGTGTTCAATCTGTCGTCGACGAACGGCGCATACGCGTTCATCGTGTATGGCCCGAACGGTTTCGTGCGCAGCTTCTTCGGCAATGCACAGGCATCGGCGCAAGGCGCGAGCGCGGCGACTCTTTCCAGTCAGAACCGCAAGCCCGCGCTGCCGGAAGTGAAGGCGCACTACGACGTCGCGAACGGCAACGTGTACCTGAAGTTCAGCAATCACGGCGACAGCATTGCGCGTCTTTCCGTCGTCGATAACGCGTACGGCGCGCATCCGCGTCCCGTGATCGTGCCGCCGGGCGTGACGATTGAAGAAGCGTGGGTGCTCGCCGCGAGCCATCACTGGTACGACCTGACGGTGAGCAACAACGACGACGCGTCGTTTCAGCGCCGCCTTGCCGGTCACGTCGAAACGGGCAAGCCCAGCATCAGCGATCCCGCCGCCGTTGCGCCCGTGATGTCGATGTTCTGAGCCGCACGCGTGGCACTGAACGGACGGCGCGAACTTCGCCCCGGCATGGTTGATGTGCCGGGGCTTTTTTTCACGTGTGCGTCGCGAGCGGCTCACGCATCGAGCGTCAGCACCCCATCACGCGCAACAATGCGTCCATTCGCCACGACCAGCTTACGCACGGGCCGGGCCGCAACGGCATGCGCGAGCGTTTGCGCATCGACGAGCACGAGGTCCGCACGCGCGCCCGCGTGCAAACCATAGTCGGCGAACTGGCATCCGCGCGCGGCTGCATGACTGACGCAATCGAATGCGAGCGCGAGCGCATCGTCGCGCCGCAGGTCGTAGCGCATGCCGATCAGCATCGCGCGTTCGAGCATATCGGGTGAGCCGTACGGATTCCACGTATCGCGGATACCGTCGTTGCCGCCGAACAGCGTGACGCCTTTTTCGATGCACGCAGCAAGCGGCGGCACAGGCACGGAAGCGGGCGCCGTGGTGAGCAGCGCGACGTTCAGTAGCGCAAGCCGTTCGAGCAGCGGATCACGCTCGCGCGGCGCCAGCGCGCCGAGACAGAACGCGTGGCTGACCACGACGCGCCCTTGCATGCCGAGCGCCTCGACGCGATCGAGCAGCAGCTTGAGCGTGAACGCACCGATTTCGGCGGGTTCGTGCAGGTGGATGTCGATCGGCTTCGCGTGGCGCGTCGCCAGATCGAAAGTCGCATTCAGCGACGCGACCGGGTCGCCGTCGATCAACGCCGGGTCCAGCGCGCCCAGCACGTCGGCGCCCGCTCCTAGCGCTTGGTCGAGCAGCGTGATGGTGCCTTCGCGCTCCAGCATGCCCGACTGCGGAAATGCCACGATCTGCATGTCGAGCACGTTGCGCAACGTGTCGCGCGTGCGCAGCACGCCTTCGAGATGTTTGAGGCGTGCGTCGGTATCGATATCGACGTGCGTGCGCAGACGCGTCGTGCCCGCCTGCAGAAAAGCCCGCGCCAGCGCGAGCGAGGCGGCAGCCGCATCGTGGCCGCTCTGCGCACGAAAGCGCCGCTCGTTTTCGATGCGATCGGTGAGCTTCCGTCCCACTTCGTTGCGATACCAGCGCATGCCCCACATCGTCTTGTCGAGATGCGTATGGCCTTCGACGAAGCCGGGCAGCAGCAGCGCGCCGTCTCCCTGCACGCGCGTCGCATCGGGTTTGGCCTGCAGATCAGCGCCAATTGCATCGATGCGGCCGTCGACGATCGATACGTCGACGCGTGTGCCATCGGGCAAACGCACATCGGCGATCCGTAGCTGCTTGCTCATGCAGACTCCATTTTGCTGTCAGCGTCCATTCGTTTGAGACGTCGGCGCGTGCGGATCGTCCATAGCGTGAGCGCGCCGTACACGCCCCAGCGCAGCGCCGTCGAGATATGCAATGCCAGTTGCGCGTCGCTCAGCGTCGACACGACCCAATAGCGCGCGATATTTTCCGCCGTCAGTCCAATGCCCCAGACCACTGTCATCCGACGAATCTGCGCCACGAGTTGCGGGCGCTCGCGATAGTGGCGTTCGAACTCCGCGACGCGGTCACGCGATTCGCGCGATGCCGTCGAGCGCCCGAGGTAGTACACGAGCGGCTTCTTCAGCAACAGCGACAGCAGAAACGTGACGCCGATGACACCCGACACCATGGGGTCTTCCAGCGCGCGCTGCGCGTCACGATCGATCAGCGCCCACGCGAGCAGCGGCACGATGCCAGCGAGCACGATCGCGCTGAGCGCATCGAAGTGCCGCGCGTGATACAGGTCCCAGGCGATCCACGCGAGCAACGGCGCCGCCGACGCCGCCAGCGCGCCCGTCACGCCCCAATACGGCAGCGCGAGCCGGTACGCGAGCCACGGCAGCGCGATATTCACGGCCAATGCGGACAGGTATCGGTAGGGAACCTTCATACGCTCGTTGCGCGCGCGTGCGCGGGTGCATGCCGGTGGATGCGTAGTGTCGCATATTGGCGGTGAACGAAGCAGGGCAATCTTTCGGAGGAATTCGCGCGAAAAAAGCGGCGAGCGCCTGTCGCGCTCGCCGCCTGCGGAGGTGATGTCGTGACGCCTTGGCGGATTCAGATCAATGGAAGCGTCTGCCTGTCGAGCGCCCGCTTCATGATGGGCGCCAGCGCTGCGCCGATGCGCTGGTGTTGCGCTTCGTCGATCACGCTCGCGAGCAGCGCGGCGAAGCGCGGCTCCTCCACGCCCGAGACAATGTACTGCCAGCGGTAGGCGTCGAGCATCGCCGCCTGCACGTCGGCGATTTCCGCGTGCTGCCACGCGCGGTCCACATGCTCGCAGAAATAGGCGGCGTCCTGCTTCGCCTGCGTCTGCACCACACCGTCGACGCCCACCACCAGCGCGATCAGGTCGTTCACGGCTGCATCGCGCGCGGGTTCATCGAGCTTCGCGTCCTCGCGCATCCATTCGAGTTCGTCGATGATCGCGTGCTGCGATTCTTCCTTCCAGTGATACATGAACACGTCCTTGAAAAGCGGCGAGAGCGTGTCGTCGGCTTCAATGCTCTGACGGTAGTGCACCTGCGAGAAGATTTCGATGTGGCACGTCAGCGCAAGAATGGCCCATGTCGATTTGCACAGCACGAATCCCGCGACTTCATCGGCATCGGGCAGGAAGACATAGCCGGCGGGCATGTCCGCGCCCGCCAGCAGCTCGATGCGGCGGAACAGTTCCTGATGCTTCAGCTCCTCGTCGGTCAGGCGCACCACGGCTTCAAGCGCGATCTGGTCGCCCAGCGCGTGATCGCGTCCAAGCTCGAGCATCTTCGCGCCGATGAAGCGTTCGACGAGTTTGAACATGTTGGCGTACGTGCGCCCCTGGACCTGCGAATAGAAGCGGCGTTCGGCTTCATTCAGAAACGGCAGGCGATAGACCTGCGAAAGGCCGTCCGGCAGGAATGTCTGATGAGTGTCCAGTGTGCGTCCTCGAATCACGTCGAGGTCGATGTCCCAGCGGATGCGCTTGGACACCTCGACGCATTTCGCGTAACGATGGGAAGGCAGTTGATACTGTGCAGCTTGCATCTTCGAACTCCTGTTGGCTTGGGGCGGCGCAGTGGCGCCCTGGGATGGCAATGGGGTAGCGCCGAAAAGAGAACGAGCGAGAGCGGCGCCGACTCAACGCGCTGCGCGCCGGTGGTTTGCCCGCACCGTTGCGATACGCTGGACTGGATTCTGCGCAAGCCTGCCGCTTCCGACATGAGGCGTGAGTCCCGGTGCGCGCCGGGGAACGGCCGCACGCCTTGAAAAAACCCGGGAAAAGCCGGGAAAAGTCGGGCAGGGCCGGGACAGACGTTCCGTTATGGAATGTGCAAGGGCAGCAAATCGCGCCTCAGGCGGCAGGTGCGTCGAACCCCGCTTTGCGTGCCATCACGATCGCCTGGGCGCGGCTTTCCACTTCGAGCTTCGCGAAGATGCTCGTGATGTGATTGCGCACAGTCTTTTCGGAAAGGCCGAGCTGCGCGGCGATCTGCGCATTGTCGCGGCCCCCCGCGATCAGTTCGACGATCTCGCGCTCACGCCGCGTCAGCGACGCGAACGCGGGGTCCGCACGCACGGGCGCGGGCAGGAACGCGCGCACTTCGTCGCGCCAACGCTGCCACGCGTCTTCGCATTCGAGCGTCAGATGATTGTCGCTTTCGAGCGGCACGAAACGCGCGTTGGGTATCACGCTCGCAAGCAGACGGCCTTCCTCGAAGGGCACCCGCGCGTCCCGCACGGCATGCAGCACGAGCGTCGGGCATTGCACGTGCGCGAGCAGATCGACCACGTCGATGCTGTTGAACACGCGCATGATCCGTGCGGCGTTCTGCGGCGTGGTCGTGATGCGCTCGAGTTCGTTGAACCAGCGGTGCTGCTCGGCCGTGCCGCCGGGGATGAACTGCGTCGTGAAGAACTGCCGGAACGCCGGGTTGTGCTGACCCCAGCCAATTTCGGCGAGCTTCGCGAGCGTTTCGGCTTCGTCGCGCGCCTCTTCGGTGCGCGAGCGGACCAGTCTGCCGCGCGCATAGCCGCCGAACAAGATCAGATGCGTGACGCGCTGCGGAAACGCGACGGCATACGCGACGGCAATCGACGCGCCTTGCGAAATGCCGAGCAGCGCAAAGCGGTCGACGCCGCTCGCGTCGATGACGGCGATCAGATCCTGCTTCCACGCATCGAACGAAATATCGGCGACGTCGTGATCCGAGAGCCCGCAGCCGCGCTGGTCGTAGCGGATCAACGTATGTTCGCGGCACATTTCCGCGATCATGTGGCTCCAGACGGGGCTCGTGAGATCGAACTCCAGATGGCTCAGCCAGTTCGCCGCCTTGACGATGGGCGGTCCGCTGCCGCAGCTTGCATAGGCGATGCGCGCGCCGTCATGCGCGGTGCACAGCCGGATGTGCTGCCTGCAGTTCGGGGCGGTCGCGGACATGAGCCTCCCGGCGGCAAGGGGAGAAAAATGGAGCAAGAGCCGCGCATGGGATCGCGCGCGCTTTCATTCAGCCGCTTTCATTCAGATTATCACCGCCGTGTTGCTTTGCCGCGCAAGGGTGCGGCTGCCGCGACCAACGTATGAAGCGCGTGATGCATTCACGCGCCGATGTGCCGCGGCGCTTTCTCGACGAGCGGCGGCGCGGACATCGCGCAGGCCGCCTGCACGCATTGATTGACGAGATCGCCGAACGCGTTCGCGTTGTGCGTGCCGCTTAGCGCACCGACTTCGTCGACGCGCTCCGTTTGCCCGCCGATCCCGACGATCAACTGCGCGCCGTGCACGCGCTCGCGGATGCGCCGCAGCAGATTACGCAGGTACGGCGGCGCTTCGGGCGCGTCGAGCGTCACGACGCAGACGATCGCCGCGCCGTCGATGCCTTGTGTGTCCGTCTGGCCGCGCCGGAATTGCGCATAGTTCGCGGACACGGGCGTGAAGCCGCGGCGCGTCAGCAGTTGCACGGCAATCGCGGCCGCCACGTCGTCGAACGCGCCGCGGCCCGCCACGCAGACAATGCGCTGCGCTGCCGCCTCTTCGGGCAGCACGGCAGGCGGCGCGTCGGTCGCATTCGGATCGGGCTTGTCTTCGGGCAAGGCCTCTGCCTGTTCCAGGTTCTCGACGATATCGAGCAGGGTCTCGTTCATGCGCGCCAGTTGCTCGGGCGCGAAGACGCCGCGCAGCGTGTCGTTGCGCGCGAGCCGCAGGCCTTCGCGCGCGACGTCGTCGTAATAGCGCGTGAGCGGCATCTCCCTGAGAAAGCGGTCCGCCTGCACGATGGCTTCGTGCGGATCATCGGCGAGCAGACGCTGATAGAAGTTCTGCGCCGGCGTGAGCGCGGGTTGATCGCCGAGCAGCACGGTGAGGAACTTCAGGCGCTCCGCGTAGCGGCCGAGCGTGACGAGACACAGCGTGAGCGGCGTCGACAGCACGAGGCCGATGGGCCCCCACAGCCAGCTCCAGAAAATCGCCGCGACGACGACAGCGAGCGGCGAGAGTCCCGAACTATGTCCATACAACAATGGCTCGACGACCTGACCGGCAACCACATCGATGCTCACGAACAGCACGATCGTCCATACGGCCATCGTCCATTGCGGCTGGATCGCCGCCGCGAGGATGACCGCGAGCAGCCCGGCGATCCACGTGCCGATATACGGCACGAATCGCAATAGCGCTGTCAGTACGCCGAACAGCAGCGCGCCCGGCACGCCGATGATCGCGAGCCCGATCGCGATCGTCGCGCCCGCGCCCAGGTTCACGCCGAGCTGCGCGACGAAGTAGCGCGACAGGCGGCTTGCGGCATCGTTGATTGCAGTGGTGGTGCGGTGCAGATCGCGCGCGCCGAACAGGCGTATCAGACGGTCGCGCAGGTCTTCGCGCTGCAGCAGGATGAAGATCGTCACGACGAGCACGATGAACATCGTCTCCAGCGGGCCGACCACGGGCGAAAAACACGCGCTGCGCGAGTTCCAGCGGCGACGGAATGGGCTCGTGCACTTCGACGGGCAGCGGCGCCGCGACGGTCGGCTTCTGCGAGCGCCGGCTTCGTGTCACGGGGATCAACCTGTGTCGCCGCAAACCGTGCACAAGTGGCTGAGCGGCCGAACCATTCCCACCGACGACAAGCTGCGCACCCTCGCAACGTGGTT
>NZ_JACFYJ010000098.1:0-30161 GCF_037126505.1 Paraburkholderia bengalensis | reverse complement strand
GCATCGCGCTGAAAAGTTAACAGCTCGGCGCCTCGTTTACAACACCTCCCGCGTCAAAAGCAAAAATGCCGTTCAGTGCTTAACTGAACGGCATTAGCCTTCAAGGCCGCTTTTTCGTTACCGCCCGACCTGCCGGGCAGAGTGCTTCAGGCGAACGCCGTCTGCGTGTCATACGCAAAACCGCGCGGCGCCTTCTGCGGATCGTCGAACGTGACGATTTCGTAGGCGTCTTCGTTCGCGAGCAGTTCGCGCAGCAGCGCATTGTTCAGGCCGTGACCCGACTTGTATGCGTCATACGCCGCGAGCAGCGGATGCCCGACCACGTAGAGATCGCCAATTGCGTCGAGCATCTTGTGCTTCACGAACTCGTCGTCGTAGCGCAGGCCGTCGTTGTTCAAAATGCGATATTCGTCCAGCACGATCGCGTTATCCATGCTGCCGCCGCGCGCCAGACCCAGTTCGCGCATCGTTTCGACCTCGTGCGCAAAGCCGAACGTACGGGCACGCGCGATTTCGCGCACATACGACGTGTTCGCGAAGTCCACTTCCAGCGCCTGGCCCGTCTTGTCGACCGCGGGATGGCGGAAGTCGATCGTGAACTTCAGCTTGAAGCCGAAATACGGATCGAGACGTGCGAACTTGTCGCCGTCGCGGATTTCGACAGGCTTCTTGACCTTGATGAACTTCTTCGCCGCGTTCTGCTCTTCGATACCCGCCGACTGGATCAGGAACACGAAG
This sequence comes from Paraburkholderia bengalensis, assembly GCF_037126505.1. NCBI lineage: Bacteria > Pseudomonadati > Pseudomonadota > Betaproteobacteria > Burkholderiales > Burkholderiaceae > Paraburkholderia > Paraburkholderia bengalensis. Next base: position 29,423 of record NZ_JACFYJ010000098.1, on the reverse strand, counting down.
GACGCCGCACTGCCGTCCATGATGGGAATTTCTTCAGCGGTGACGTCGACGTAGAGGTTGTCGATTCCGAGGCCCGCGCACGCGGACATCAGGTGCTCGATCGTCGACACGCGCGCGCCGTCTTTCTGCAACACCGATGCAAGCCGCGTATCGCCGATCGCCATCGCCGACGCGGGAATGTCCACCGGCGTGGCTAAATCCACGCGGGAAAACACGATGCCCGTGTCCGGCGCCGCCGGGCGGAGCGTCAGGTTGACCTTGCGGCCCGAGTGCAAGCCAATGCCAACCGTCTTGACGATCTGTTTGATAGTGCGCTGCTTCAACATGGTGATCTTCTACTCGATTGAAAATCCTAATCGGGATTTTTTAATTCATAGCACGATTATACTCCAATCGGTTCCGGAGCGTCGTTGCGCTGGCGTTTCAATCTGTTTCGCTGCGTTACCTGATCGGGAAGCGTGACGGGCCGATGCCCGGAACGGAGGCGTTTCCGGTCATCGGCCCGCGTTACGGCCTGTCACATCAAAGTCGCAAAAAGCGTTGCCGCAGCGCAACAAACGAACGTTCGCACGCCTGCGACGAAGCTTCAAGGCCCCGTCATGCCTGGCTCAACGTGGCGAGAATACTGGCCGCATCGCTCACTTCGAACTTGCCGGGTGCTTCGACGTGCAGCGTCTTGACCACGCCGTCGTCGACCACCATGGCGTAGCGCTGGGAACGGATTCCCATGCCGCGCGCCGACAAATCTTGCTCCAGACCGAGTGCTTTGGTGAAAGCCGCGCTGCCGTCCGCCATCATGCGCACCTTGCCCGAGGTGTGCTGATCGCGTGCCCACGCGCCCATGACGAACGCGTCGTTGACGGAGACGCACCAGATTTCGTCGATACCGGCAGCATGCAACTTCTCTGCCTGTTCGACATAGCCCGGCACGTGCTTCGCAGAACAGGTGGGCGTGAACGCGCCCGGCAATCCGAAGATCACCACGCGCTTGCCCGCCGTCTGCTCGTGCACGTCGAAGCTGTTCGGCCCGATCGTGCAGCCCTCGCGTTCGTCCTCAATCAACTCGTAAACGGTCGCCTGGGGAAGCTTTTCACCTACCTGAATCATGCTCGTTCCTTCGCATCGATGCGGAGCACGCTCGCCCGTACTCGTGCCGCAGTGGAGCTTTCATCCGGCGACAGTCGCCCAGACCGCTTCGCGATTGCGAAGAGGGCACCTGTCCATGCCGCGCGCGCTACCCAACGCGGCCTGTTTGCCGTTCCACCCGCCACGCTCGTGCAGTTCTGCCGGACGTAATCAACCTGCCAACCCGATTACGCCGCAGAAAGCCCGCTCCTGCGTGAGCCTCAGTCCGCCTGCTTGCGCAGGAAGGCTGGGATGTCGTACGTGTCGACGCCCTTTTCCTGCAGCGCCTGCACATGCGAAGCAGCCGTGTCGCGCGACGTACGCCACACTGCCGGCGTGTCGAGCGAACCGTAGTCCGCCGCGGCTGCGTGATGCGGCGTGTACGCATGTTGCATCGCGCCGACCGGCTGGTTGTCCGTGCCCGTGCGCAGCAGCGTCATCGGTGCCTGCTGTTGCTTCTTCGCCTGACGGCCCAAGCCCGTCGCCACCACCGTCACGCGCAGCGCATCGCCCATCGCGTCGTCGTACACCGCGCCAAAAATCACGGTCGCGTCGTCAGCAGCATAGCTCTTAATCGTGTTCATCACTTCGCGCGTTTCCGACAGACGCAGCGAACGGCTCGACGTGATGTTGACCAGCACGCCGCGCGCGCCCGACAGATCGACGCCTTCCAGCAGCGGGCTGGCAACAGCCTGCTCTGCAGCGAGGCGCGCGCGATCGACGCCGGCGACCGTCGCCGTGCCCATCATCGCCTTGCCCTGCTCGCCCATTACCGTCTTCACGTCTTCGAAGTCGACGTTCACCAGACCGTCGACGTTGATGATTTCCGCGATGCCGGCCACTGCGTTGTTGAGCACGTCGTCAGCGCACTGGAAGCACTTGTCCATCTCGGCGTCATCGCCCATCACCTCGAACAGCTTGTCGTTCAGGACGACGATCAGCGAGTCGACGTGATCCTCCAGTTGCTGCGAACCGGCTTCGGCGACGCGCATGCGCTTGCCGCCTTCGAACTCGAACGGCTTGCTGACGACACCAACCGTCAGAATGCCCATTTCCTTGGCGATCTGCGCGACCACGGGTGCTGCGCCCGTGCCCGTGCCGCCACCCATCCCTGCCGTGATGAACACCATGTGTGCGCCACGCAGTGCGTCCGCGATGCGCTCACGTGCTTCTTCTGCCGCTGCGCGGCCCATTTCCGGCTTTGCGCCTGCGCCCAGACCCGTGTTGCCCAGCTGGATGACGTTCGGTGCGCGCGAGCGCGACAGCGCCTGAGCGTCCGTGTTCATCACGATGAAGTCGACGCCTTGCACGCCGCGATTGATCATGTGCATGACTGCATTGCCGCCCGCACCACCGACGCCCACCACCTTGATGATGGTGCCGTTGGTTTCCGTTTCCAGCATCTGGAATTCCATGTTGCCTCCGTCAAGAATAAAAGACCTGCGTACTCGGCCGTTATTCGGCAGGAGATCGGGCAACCTCCTGTCGCGCGCCAGCCGCCGGCACCAGCGCGAATTTCCCTTTTACTTCGAATTCTTTTAGAAATTACCCAGGAACCAGTCCTTCATCCTCGTGAACACCTGACCCATCGATCCCGACTGCACCGCGACCTTGCGGCCGCGCATGCGTTGCGAGCGTCCTTCGACGAGCAAACCCATCGCCGTCGAATAACGCGGGTTGCGCACCACGTCCGCGAGACCGCCTGCGTATTCCGGCACGCCGATGCGCACCGGCTTCAGGAAGATGTCCTCACCCAGTTCCACCATGCCCGGCATCATCGACGCGCCGCCCGTCAGCACGACGCCCGAGCTCAGCAGCTCTTCGTAACCCGACTCGCGCACCACCTGCTGCACGAGCGAAAACAGTTCTTCGACGCGCGGCTCGATCACGGCCGCGAGCGCCTGGCGCGACAGCGTGCGCGGACCGCGCTCGCCCAGACCCGGCACTTCGATCATTTCGTCCGGATCGGCGAGCGCCTGCTTCGCGATGCCATAGCTGACCTTGATGTCCTCGGCGTCCGGCGTCGGCGTGCGCAGCGCCATCGCGATGTCGCTCGTGATCTGGTCGCCGGCAATGGGGATCACGGCCGTGTGACGGATCGCGCCTTCGCTGAAAATCGCGATATCCGTCGTGCCGCCGCCGATATCGACGAGCACCACGCCCAGCTCTTTTTCGTCTTCCGTCAGCACCGCCAGCGACGACGCGAGCGGCTGCAAAATCAGATCGTTCACTTCGAGGCCGCAGCGGCGCACGCATTTCACGATGTTCTGCGCCGCGCTCACCGCGCCCGTCACGATGTGCACCTTCACTTCCAGACGAATGCCGCTCATGCCGATCGGCTCGCGCACGTCTTCCTGGCCGTCGATGATGAATTCCTGCGTCAGGATGTGCAGCACCTGCTGATCGGTCGGAATGTTGATCGCCTTGGCCGTTTCGATCACGCGCGCGACATCCGTCTGCGTGACTTCCTTTTCCTTGATCGCGACCATTCCGCTGGAATTGAAGCTGCGAATATGGCTGCCCGCGATCCCGGTGAACACGTTCGTGATCTTGCAGTCGGCCATCAGCTCGGCTTCTTCGAGCGCTCGCTGAATGGACTGCACCGTGGCCTCGATGTTCACCACGACGCCTTTTTTGAGCCCTTTCGATTCGCTCTGGCCGAGTCCGATCACCTCGTAATGACCTTCGCCCTTCAACTCGGCGACGATGGCGACCACTTTCGCCGTGCCGATGTCGAGGGCTACCAGCAGATCTTTATAGTCTTTACTCATAGCGTGCTCATTGCGTGTGATGTCCTGTTACTTCTTGCCCTTGTCGGGTTCCGTAATGAAGCGCATGCCAGCCGCACGAATGGCGAAACCGTTCGGATAGCGCAAATCCGCATATTCGATGTCCTTCCCCCAACGTTGGGTGACCGCGCCCCATGCCGCGGTCAGCCGCTTGCAACGGTCGGCGAGCGTGTCCTGATTGCGCTCGCGCCCAAGTTCGACCTGCATCCCGTTCGACAACTTCACCGTCCACGCAAAGCGCGACGACAGCGTCACTTCATCCGGCGTCGCGCCGACGGACGCGAACCACTTCCTGAAGTCCTGATAACGCGCGACGACCTCTTTCGCGGACCCTTCCGGACCATCGAACGCGGGCAGCTCTTCGTCCAGTTCCCCCTGGTTCGCGGTGAACACCTCGCCGTCGGTGCTCACCAGTTGGTCCGTGCCCCACGTGCCGAGCGGCTTGTACTCTTCGAGCGTCACCGCGAGCGCATTCGGCCACACGCGGCGCACGCTCGCGTGACGCACCCACGGCATCTGTTCGAACGACTGCCGCGCGGCGTCGAGATCGACAGTGAAGAAGTTGCCCTTCAACCGGCCGACGACACTCGCGCGCACCGTCGGCGAATTGATGTGCTCCGTGTCGCCGTCGATACGAATCTCGTGCAGTGCAAAGTTCGGCCGCTGGATCAGCCAGTAGCCGCCCGCCGCCAGCAGCACGAGCAGCAACAACGCGTGCAACGCGTTGGCGGCGAGATTAAGCTGGCGAACGTTGTTCCACATGGCCGGCGCTTCTTCCTTAATCCTTCAACGTCAGTGCGAGCACCTTCACCACCAGCTCCTGATAGCTGATGCCGACCGCGCGCGCCGCCTTCGGCGGCAGCGAGTGATCCGTCATGCCGGGCGCCGTATTCACTTCCAGGAAATACGGTTTGCCTTCACCGTCGAGCATGAAATCGGCGCGGCCCCAATCGGTGCAGCCGAGCACGTCGAATGCCCGGCGCGCGATCTTCTTCAGGCGCGCTTCCTCTTCAGCCGCAATGCCGCACGGAATCAGGTACTGCGTGTCGTTAGCGATGTACTTCGCGTGATAGTCGTAGAACTCGCCGGCCGGCACGATGCGGATGATGGGCAGATCCATATCGCCCGCGATGCACGCCGTGTACTCGCCGCCGCCTTCGATGCTCTGCTCGACCACGACGATCTTGTCGAACTTCACGGCTTCTTCGAGCGCGGGCACGAGCGCGTCGGCCGTCTTCACCTTGATCACGGCGACGCTCGACCCTTCGCTCGCCGGCTTCACGAACAGCGGCAAGCCGAGCTTCGCGACGATGTCCTTCGCGCGCGCCGCGTAGTCGTCGCCGCGCAGCACGGCTTCGAACGGCGGCGTCGGCACGCCGAGCTGCTGCCACACGAGCTTCGTGCGGAACTTGTCGAGACCGAGCGCCGAGCCGAGCACGCCGCTGCCCGTATAGCGGATGCCGTAAAAATCCAGCGCGCCCTGAATCTGGCCGTTCTCGCCGTAGCCGCCGTGCAGCGCGTTGAACGCGCGCACGAAGCCTTCTTCCTTCAATGCGGCGAGGGGACGCTCGGACGGATCGAACGGATGCGCGTCGATGCCCGCGTCGCGCAGACCTTGCAGCACGAGACGGCCCGAGTTGAGCGACACTTCCCGCTCAGCGGATACACCGCCGAGCAGCACAGCAACCTTGCCAAAAGCCTTCGGATCGATACTGCTCATTTCGCACCTTCGTTTCCTGCGAGCCGGCCCGGCACACCGCCGATCGAACCCGCGCCCATCGTGATAACTACATCGCCATCGCGCACGATCGCTCCGAGCGCGTCCGGCACTTCATCCACTGTTTCGACAAACACCGGCTCGACCTTGCCCGCGACGCGAATTGCGCGCGTGAGCGACCGGCCGTCCGCCGCGACGATCGGCGACTCGCCCGCCGAATAGACTTCCGTCAGCACGAGCGCATCGACCGTCGACAGCACTTTCACGAAGTCTTCGAAGCAGTCGCGCGTGCGCGTGAAGCGGTGCGGCTGGAACGCCAGCACAAGACGCTTGTCGGGGAACGCGCCGCGCGCCGCCGCGATCGTCGCCGCCATTTCGACGGGGTGATGGCCGTAGTCGTCGACGAGCGTGTACGCGCCGCCACTTGCCACGCTCACTTCGCCGTAGCGCTGGAAACGCCGGCCGACGCCGTTGAAATCCGCGAGCGCTCGCTGGATATCGGCATCTTTCACCTCAAGTTCAGTCGCAATTGCGATGGCGGCCAGCGCGTTCTGCACGTTGTGCAGGCCAGGCAGGTTCAACACGATGTCGATGGGCGCCGCGTCTTCGCGCATCGCCGTGAAATGCATCTTGCCTTCGCGTGCCTCGACGTTGACCGCGCGGACCTGCGCATCGGGCGCAAAACCGTAACGGATAATCGGCTTCGACACGAACGGCAGGATTTCCTTCACATTCGGATCGTCGACGCACAGCACGGCGATGCCGTAAAACGGCAAGCGATGCGTGAACTCGATGAACGCCTGCTTGAGCCGCGCGAAATCGTGGCCGTAGGTGTCCATGTGATCGGCGTCGATGTTCGTGATGACTTCGATCACCGGGAACAGGTTCAGGAACGACGCATCCGATTCGTCCGCTTCGGCGACGATGAAATCGCCCGTGCCCAGACGCGCGTTCGCGCCCGCGCTGATCAGGCGCCCGCCGATCACGAACGTCGGATCGAGCCCGCCCGCCGCCAGCACGCTCGCGACCAGCGAGGTTGTCGTGGTCTTGCCGTGCGTGCCCGCGATTGCGATGCCCTGCTTCAGGCGCATCAGTTCCGCGAGCATCACGGCGCGCGGCACGATGGGAATGCGGCGATGACGCGCGGCCAGCACTTCGGGGTTGTCGCTGCGCACGGCCGTGGAGACGACGACGGCGTTCGCGCCCTCGATATTCTCCGCGTCGTGACCAATCGCGATGCGCGCGCCGAGCGCGGCGAGGCGCTCCGTCACCGCGTTGCGCGCGAGGTCCGAACCGCTCACCTGATAGCCGAGATTGACGAGCACTTCGGCGATGCCGCTCATGCCCGCGCCGCCGATCCCGACGAAGTGAATGTGTTTGACGATATGTTTCATTGCTGCTTTCCTTCCGGGCTCAGGCTCGGTGTCACGCCCGCCACCGTTGCGCAGATCTGCGCGACCTGCTCGGTGGCGTCGGGTTTCGCGAGCGAGCGCGAACGCTCCGCCATCTCTGCGAGCGAGGCCCGCGTCTGGCTGCGCAAAAAGTCGGCGAGCGAATCCGCCGACAAATCGCGCTGTTGTACGAGCAGCGCCGCGCCGTTGTCGGCGAGAAACGCTGCGTTGGTTGTCTGGTGATCGTCGACGGCAAACGGGAACGGCACGAAGAATGCCGCCACGCCCACCGCCGCGATCTCGGCGACCGTCATCGCGCCCGAACGGCAGATCACGAGATCCGCGTTGGCGTAGGCGCTCGTCATGTCGTCGATGAAGGGCACGAGCTGCACGTCGGCGTTCGTCGCGATACCGGCTGCTTCGTAGTTCGCGCGCAATGCGTCGATATGCTTCGCGCCCGCCTGATGCACGATGCGCGGCCGCTCGTTTGGCGCGAGCTTCGCCAGCGCGCGCGGCACCGTTTCGTTCAACGCCGCCGCGCCGAGACTGCCGCCCACCACCAGCACGTTCAGCGGGCCGCTACGCGCCGCGTAGCGTGCTTTGGGTGCCGGCGTGCGCGCAAGTTCCTCGCGAATCGGGTTGCCCGTCCATTCGGCGTTCGGCAGCGCGTTCGGAAACGCGACCAGCACGCGCCTCGCGAGCTTCGCGAGCACCTTGTTCGCGAGACCCGCAATCGAATTCTGTTCGTGCAGCACGAGCGGCGCGCCGCTCAGCGCCGTCATCACGCCCGCCGGGAAGGTGATGTAGCCGCCCATGCCGAGCACGACGTCCGGCTTCACGCGACGCAGCACCGACAGACTCTGCATGCACGCGCGCAGCAGATTGACGGGCAACATCAGCTTCGTTTTCATGCCCTTGCCGCGCAGGCCGCCAAACTGCACGTACTCCATCGGAATGCCGTGTTTCGGGACGAGCATCGCTTCCATGCCGTTGGGGTTGCCGAGCCACACGACGCGCCATCCCCACGCCTGCATCAGGTGCGCGACGGCGAGGCCCGGGAACACGTGTCCCCCGGTCCCGCCAGCCATCACCATCAGCGTGCGTTGTTGCATCGTCATACCTTGCCCCCGCGCATCAGCACACGGTTTTCGTAATCCACCCGCATCAGCACGCCGACGGCAATGCAGTTCAGCAAAATGCCCGAGCCGCCGTAGCTGACGAGCGGCAGCGTGAGACCTTTGGTCGGCAGCAGGCCGAGGTTCACGCCCATGTTGATGAACGTCTGCGCGCCGAACCAGATGCCGACGCCCTTCGCGACCAGACCCGCAAACGTGCGGTCGAGTGCGAGCGCCTGACGGCCGATCTCGAACGAGCGGCGCACGATCCAGTAGAACATCAGGATCACGACAAGCACGCCGACAAAACCGAGTTCTTCGCCGATCACCGCGAGGATGAAGTCGGTGTGCGCTTCGGGCAGATAGTTGAGCTTCTCGACACTGCCGCCGAGACCCACGCCGAACCATTCGCCGCGTCCGAACGCGATCAGCGAGTGCGTCAGCTGATACGCCTTGCCTTGTGCGTAACGGTCGTCCCACGGATCGAGGTACGCGAAGATCCGCTCGCGACGCCAGGGCGACGCCCACACCAGCAACGTGAATGTACCGACTGCCGTCGCCACCAGTCCGCCGAAAATCTTCCCGTTCACGCCGCCGAGGAACAGCAGGCCCATCGCGATCGCGGCGATCACCATGAACGCGCCCATGTCAGGCTCGAGCAGCAGCAGCATGCCGACCACGCCGACGGCGAAGCCCATCGGCAGAAAGCCCTTGGCGAAGCTATGCATGTATTCCTGCTTGCGCACCGTGTAGTTCGCCGCGTAGATCGTCACGGCAAGCTTCATGATTTCCGACGGCTGCATGTTCGTGATGCCGAGGGGAATCCAGCGGCGCGCGCCGTTCACGCCCTTGCCGACGTGCGGAATCAGCACGATCACGAGCGTGACGAGCGCGATCAGGAAAAGCTTGGGCGCGTACTTGTCCCACGTCGTGATCGGGATGCGAAACGCGATCACGCCGGCCACCGATCCCATCACGACAAACAGGATCTGGCGCACGAGGAATGCATAGTCGCGATACGACGCATACTTCGGCGAGTCCGGCATCGTGATCGACGCCGAATACACCATCACGATGCCGAGGCCCAGCAGCGCGACGACGACCCACAGCAGCGAATGGTCGTAATCGAGCATGCGCGAGCGCAGCGGCCGCACGCCGTTGACGGCGCTCGACAACCCGCCCGAGCGCGGCGCGCGCTCAGCCGCGCCGCTTGCCTGGCCAGCGATGGAGCCGCGCTGCTTGCCGAGTTGCGTACCGAAGCGTTCTGTCCAGCTCATATCATCGTCCCCCGTTCGGCAGCGATGTCTTCGACCGCGCTGCGGAACACCGCGGCGCGATGCGCGTAACCCTTGAACATGTCGAAGCTGGCGCACGCGGGCGACAGCAGCACGGCGTCGCCCGGTTGCGCGACGGCGCTGGCCGCGCGCGTCGCTTCTTCGAGCGTCGCGTGATCGGTCATTGCTATGCCCGTGTGCGCGAGCGCCGCGCGAATCTGCGGGGCGTCGCGGCCGATCAGCATCACTGCGCGGCACCACCGCGTCACCGGTTCGGCGAGCGGATCGAATTCCTGCCCTTTGCCGTCGCCGCCCGCGATCAGCACGACGCGTTGCGAGAGGCCGTCGAGCGCGGCGACCGTCGCGCCGACGTTCGTGCCCTTGCTGTCGTCGACATAATCGACGCCGTCGATCGACGCGATCAGTTCGACGCGATGCGGCTCGCCGCGATACTCGCGCAAGCCGTGCAGCAGCGGCGCACCCGGCAGACCGACAGCGCGCGCGAGCGCAAACGCGGCGAGCGCGTTGGTCGCGTTGTGCAGGCCGCGGATGCGCAGCGCGTCGGCGGGCATCAGGCGCTTAAGCACAATGTCCGGGGGCGTGGTGGATTCGCTCTTGCGACGGCGCGTCGGCGTGGGTTCGTCGGATGCATCGCGGTCTTGCGCTTCGACGAGCCAGATCATGCCGTTGTCGCGCAGCAGACCGAGATCGCCATCGCGCGCCGGTTCGCCGACGCCGAACGTCACCACTTGCGCGCCGCCTGCGTCAGCAGGTCTCAGCGCCATCACGCGAGCGTCGTCGCGGTTGAGCACGCGCACGGTGTTCTTGCCGAAAATCTTGCCCTTTGCCGCGGCGTAGGCGTCGAGGCCGCCGTGCCAATCGAGGTGATCTTGCGTGATGTTCAGGATCACGGCCGCGTCCGGCTCGAACGTGTGCGCAGTTTCCAGCTGGAAGCTCGACAGTTCGAGCACCCAGATGTCGGGCAGCGCGGTGTTGTCGATTGCTTCCGTGAGCTTGTCGAGCGCGGCCGGGCTGATGTTGCCCGCGACCGCGACCTTCTTGCCCGCGCGTTCGCACAATAGGCCGGTGAGGCTCGTCGTCGTGGTCTTGCCGTTGGTGCCCGTGATCGCGATCACCTTCGGCGCATAGCCGCTTTCGCCCAGCGTGCGCAACGCCTGCGCGAAGAATTCGAGTTCGCCCCACACGGGGATGCCGCGTTCGCGCGCGGCGGTGATCAGCGGCACGAGATCGGCGGCGAGCGGCGACAGGCCCGGACTGATCGCAACCAGTTCGACGCCTTCCAGCAGCACTTCCGAAAACGGCCCGCCGACGAACGCGCCGTCAACGCCATGCGCTTCGAGCGCGGACAGATTCGGCGGCACTTCGCGCGTGTCGGCGATACGCAGGCGGCAACCATGCCGCGCGCACCAGCGCGCCATCGCGAGGCCCGATTCGCCGAGCCCCAGCACGAGCACCATCGGCTTTTGCCGATCCCGAAACTTCTCGCCAAACATCGACTGCTTCCTCTTGGTGACTGCTTAACGCAGCTTGAGCGTGGACAAACCGAACAGGCACAACATCAGGGTGATGATCCAGAAACGCACGACAACCTGCGTCTCCTTCCAGCCGGACAATTCGAAGTGGTGATGCAGCGGCGCCATCTTGAAGATGCGGCGGCCTTCACCGAAACGTGCCTTCGTGAACTTGAACCACGTGACCTGCAGCATCACCGACACCGTCTCGGCGACGAAAATTCCGCCCATGATGAAAAGCACGATTTCCTGGCGCACGATGACGGCGATCGTGCCGAGCGCGCCGCCCAGCGCGAGCGCGCCGACGTCGCCCATGAACACCTGCGCCGGGTGCGTGTTGAACCAGAGGAACGCGAGCCCTGCCCCGCCCATCGCCGAGCAGAAGATCAGCATTTCGCCTGCGCCCGCGATGTGCGGGAACAGCAGGTATTTCGAGTAGACAGCGCTACCCATCACGTACGCGAACACGCCGAGCGACGAACCGACCAGCACGACGGGCATGATCACGAGGCCGTCGAGGCCGTCGGTGAGATTCACCGCGTTGCTCGAACCGACGATCACGAGGTACGTCAGCGCGATGAAGCCCCACACGCCGAGCGGATAGGTCATCGACTTGAGGAACGGCAGCAACAGGTCGGCGCGTGCGGGCAGACCCATCGACAGGCCGCTGCGCACCCACGCCATGAACAGGTCGAACACGCGCACATTGCTCGCTTCCGACACGCTGAATGCGAGATACACGGCCGCGAACAAGCCGATCAGCGACTGCCAGAAGTACTTTTCGCGCGACGACATGCCGCGCGGGTCCTTGTAGACCACCTTGCGGTAATCGTCGACCCAGCCGATCACGCCGAAGCCGAACGTGACCAGCATCACGATCCAGATGAAGCGATTGGTCAGATCGGCCCACAGCAGCGTGGACACGGCGATGCCGATCAGAATCAGCACACCGCCCATCGTCGGCGTGCCGGATTTGACGAGGTGCGTTTGCGGGCCGTCCTTGCGCACCGCCTGGCCGACTTTCATCTGCGTCAGCTTGCGGATCACCCACGGGCCGCAGACGAGCCCGATCAGCAGCGCGGTGATCGTCGCCGCGACTGCACGAAACGTCAGATAACTGAACACGCGCAAAAAGCCTACGTCGTTCTGCAGCCATTGCGCCAGCGCCAGTAGCATGCTTCTGTCCTTCTCTTTCAGTGTGCGCCGGGCGCCGTGCCCGGTGCAGCGGGTTGTGGACTCGTTACGGCGTCCACCACGCGCTCCATCTTCATGAAGCGCGAGCCTTTCACGAGATACGTTGCAGCCGCGCCATAGTCGGCCTGCTGCAATTGCGCGACGAGCGCGTTCACGTCGTCGCAGTGGTGTGCTTGCGCGCCGTACGCTGCGCAGGCGTCGCGCGATGCATCGCCGAGTGCGTACAGCGCGTCGATGCCGCGCGCCTTCGCATATGCGCCGACTTCGCGATGAAACTCGGGCCCGTTGTCGCCGACTTCGCCCATGTCGCCCATCACGAGCACGCGCGGCGCGGGACGCGCAGCGAGCACGTCGATGGCGGCGATCATCGAATCGGGATTCGCGTTGTACGTGTCGTCGATCACGGTGGCGCCCGCCATGGCGCCGAGCGCCGCGCGCTTCACCTGCAAGCGGCCCTTCACCGCGCCGAATGCTTCCAGGCCGCGCTTGATGGCATCGAGCGACACACCCGACGCCAGCGCCGCCGCCGTCGCTGCGAGTGCGTTGTGCGCGTTGTGCGCGCCGAGCACCTGCAGCGTCACGTCGACGTGGCCTTCGGGCGTATCGATGCTCAATTCGTTGCCGTCGAGCGTGCCTTGGACCGCGGCTTCCGTCGTGCGTTCAGCCGTGTTCAGCGCGAAATCGATGATGCGGTTGCCCGTCGCCGCGACGCGCCAGATGCCGGCGTAAGTGTCGTCGGCGGGGAACACGGCGACGCCTTGCGGCTTCAACGCGTGAATCACGCTGGCGTGTTCGAGCGCAACGGCTTCGACGGTCGCCATGAATTCCTGATGCTCGCGCTGCGCGTTATTCACGACGGCCACGGTCGGCTCGGCGATCTTGCCGAGCAGCGCCGTTTCGCCGGGATGATTCATGCCGAGTTCGATGACGGCCAGCTGGTGCGCGTCGGACAGACGGAACAGCGTCAGCGGCAAGCCGACGTCGTTGTTGAAGTTGCCCGCCGTCGCCAGACGCGCCGATTCGCCGACTGCCGCCGCGAAAATCGACGAGATCATTTCCTTCACCGTCGTCTTGCCGTTGCTGCCCGTCACCGCGACGAGCGCATCGTGAAGCGGCGGCGCCAGCCGTTGGCCAGCGAACCCAACGCTGCACGCGTGTCGCCCGTCACGCGGATGGCGGGCACGTTGAAATTGTCCGGCGTGCGCGTCGCGAGCACGGCGCTGACATTGCGCTCGGCGACGTCGGCGAGAAAATCGTGCGCGTCGAAACGGTCGCCCTTCAGCGCGACGAACAGATCGCCTGGGCCGCACGTGCGGCTATCCGTCGACACGCGCTCGAACGCGGTCGAGTCATCGCCCGTCACCGTTGCGCCAGGAATCGCCGACGCGGCTTCACGCAGCGTGAACATCGTCATTCGCCACCTCCGCGTGCATGCGTTGCGCGCGCCGCAAGCGCGAGCCGCGCGTGGTCCTGATCGGAGAACGCGCGCTTCTTGCCCATGATTTCCTGCGTCGATTCATGACCCTTGCCCGCCAGCACGACGACATCCTCGCGCGCCGCGCAACGCACCGCTTGCAGGATCGCGCTCGCGCGGTCCTCGATGCGGCGCGCTTTCGACGCGTCGTTCATGCCGCCCGCGATCTGGTCGATGATCTTTTGCGGATCTTCGCTGCGCGGGTTGTCGCTCGTTACGACGACACCGTCGGCGCAGCGTTCGGCAATAGCGCCCATCAGTGGACGCTTGGTCGCGTCGCGATCGCCGCCGCAACCGAACATGCAAACGAGCTTGCCGCCGCGCGCATCGGCGATCGGACGCAGCGCCGACAGCGTCTTTTCGAGTGCGTCGGGCGTGTGCGCGTAGTCGATCACCACGAGCGGTTCGTCGTTTTGCAGACGGCCGCCAAGCCGCTCCATACGGCCGTTCACCGATTCGAGCTTCGCGAGTTCCGCAATCGCGGCATGGAACGGTACGTCGGACGCGAGCAACGCGCCCAGCACGCCGAGCAGATTGCTCACATTGAACGTGCCAAGCGTGTTGACCTCGATGTCCGCGTTGCCCCATGACGACGCGATGTGAAATGCCGTGCCCGTCGCCGTCGCGCGCACGTTCGACGCGACAATCGATGCATCGGCCTGCACGTCGGCATGTTGTTCGAGCGCATACGCGATCGTCTTTGCGTGGCCATTCGTGCTCGCGATCATGCGGCGACCGGCTGCGTCGTCGGCGTTGATGACGGCCGCCTTCAATTCGGGCCACGCGAACAGGCGCGCCTTTGCCGCTTCGTAGGCTTCGAACGTGCCGTGGTAGTCGAGGTGATCTTGCGTCAGGTTCGTGAACACGCCGACGCTGAACGCCGTGCCGTTCACGCGCCCCTGATGCAGCGCATGCGACGACACTTCCATGGCGACGGCTTTGGCACCCGCGTCGCGCAACTGCGCGAGACTGTGCTGCAATTGGGGCGCGTCGGGCGTCGTGAAGCCGGTGTGCACCAGATGTCCCGGCATGCCGCTGCCGAGCGTACCGATAATCGCGCACGGCTGGCCGAGGGCCGTCAGCGCCGCCGAAATCCAGTTCGTGCAAGACGTCTTGCCGTTCGTGCCCGTTACGCCTATCACGCGCATTGCGTCGCTCGGATCGCCGTACCAGGCGCTCGCGATCGTGCCCGCCAGTTCGTTCAGGTGCGGCACGGCGAACATCGCCGATGCGTCGAGATCGCCCGTAAAGCCATCGGATTGCACCAACACGGCGGCCGCGCCACGCTCGATCGCGTTGGCGATGAACGGACGATTGTCCGCGCCGTCGACGGCATACGCGAGAAACACGTCGCCCGCCGCGATCTTGCGGGTATCGGCGTGCAAATGTGCGCCTGGCTGCGCGCGTGCGCGCAGCCAGGCCAGCGCGTCAGCAATCTGCTGTTGCGCCGGATGAGAAGAACGCAGCGCACTCATCTGACTACTCCGGGGCGGTTCTTCGTGTTGTCTGAAATCTGCAGCTTTTTCGGCGCGGCGTGTGTCGCGAGCTTCTTCGCGCCGTTCGAACCATTCGCGGCCGGTTGCGACGCGGCGGCCGCCGTGGCGGCGGGATTCACGTCGTCCGATACGACCATCTGCTTGACGGGCTGATCGGGCGGCACATTCAGCGAGCGCAGCGTGTCGCCGACGATCGACGAAAACACGGGGCCCGACACCTGGCCGCCGAAGTGGCTGCCCGCCGTCGGTTCGTCGACGGACACGGCCACGACGATGCGCGGGTTGGGCATCGGCGCCATGCCGACGAACGACGCGCGGTACTTGCTGTGGTCGTAGCCGCGGCCGACGTGCTTGTAAGCCGTGCCCGACTTGCCGCCGACGCGATAGCCCGGCACCGCCGCGTCCGGCGACGTGCCTTCGCGCGACACGACGGACTCGAGCATCGCGCGAACTTCGCGCGCGGTAGTCGGCGAGAAAACCTGCGGGCCCGTCACGGGTTGGTCCTTCGGCGTGCGGAAAATCGACACGGGCATGACCTGGCCGTCGTGCGCGATGGCCGTGTACGCGCGGCCCAACTGGAACAGCGACACCGACAGACCGTAGCCGTACGACATCGTTGCCTGCTCGATGCGGCGCCAGCTTTTCCACGGACGCAGGCGGCCCGCCGCCGCACCCGGGAAACCGACCTTCGGCGCCTGGCCGAGACCGATGCTCGTGTACATGTTCCACATCTCTTCCGGCCTGAGCTGCATCGCGATCTTCGTCGCGCCGATGTTGCTCGACTTCTGGATCACGCCGCCGACCGTCAGCACGCCGAAGCCGGAGTCGTCGGTGATGGGCGCGCCGTCCAGCACGAAGCGGCCGCCACCCGTATCAACCAGTGTAGTCGGCGTGACGCGGTGCAGATCGAGCGCGAGCGACACGGTGAACGGCTTCATGATCGAGCCCGGCTCGAACGTATCGGTCAGAATGCGGTTGCGCAGCTGATCGCCCGTCAGATGCGAGCGGTCGTTCGGGTTGTAGGTCGGGTAATTGACGAGCGCGAGCACTTCGCCCGTGCGCACGTCGATCACCATCGCGGCGCCGGCCTTCGCCTTGAACTTCTGCACAGCCGCTTTCAGGTTCGTGTACGCGATGTACTGAATCTTGCTGTCGATGGACAGATCGACGTCCTGACCGTTGTGCGGCACGACCTGCTCGTCGACGTCCTCGACGATGTGGCCCATCCGGTCCTTGATCACGCGACGGCTTCCCGGCATGCCCGCGAGCAGCTTCTGGTCGCCGAGTTCGACGCCTTCCTGGCCTTCGTCTTCGACGTTCGTGAAGCCGATCAGGTGAGCCGTGATCTCGCCTTCCGGATAAAAGCGTTTGTACTCGTTGCGCTGATAGATGCCGGGAATGTTCAGCGCTTCCACTTTCTGCGCGACGTCGACGGGCACCTGGCGCTTCACGTAGACGAACGTCTTGTCTTCCGACAGCTTCTTGCGCAATTCCTGCTGCGTCATGTCGAGCAGCTTGCCGAGATCGGCGAGCTTGTCCGCGCCGAGATCGTCCGGCACCGATTCGGGAATCGCCCAGATTGCGCGCACGGGCAGGCTCGTTGCGAGCACGAGGCCGTTACGGTCGAGAATCTTGCCGCGCGTGGCGGGCAATTCGAGGCGGCGCTGATAGCGGCTTTCACCCTGCTTCTGATAGAACCCGTTGCCCGGGCCCTGAATCCAGAACGCGCGCGCCGTCAACGCGACGAACGCCATGAAAAGCAGAAACACGACGAGCTTCGAGCGCCACATCGGCAGGCGCACCGACAGAATCGGATTCGCCGAGAACGCAACGCTCTTGTTCTTGTTCGACGATTTCTTCATCGCGTGCCTCCACGCGCTTTCGTGGCTTTCGTGGCCGACGCCGCAGCCGGCGCCGAAACGGGAATCGGCGCGTCTTCGGCCTTCGCCGCGCCGGCGTCGAACGTCAGATATTGCGTGCGGCCCGTGGTTGCGCCTTGCATCTTCAACGAGTCGGTTGCGATCTGCTCGATGCGCGACGTTTTCGACAGCGCGCTCTGCTGATATTGAAGCTGCGAGTAGTCCTGCTGCAGCTGGCGCTCCTGCGATTGGGCGCGCTGCAACTGGATAAAGAACTGGCGCTGCTGATTGGTCGCGTTGACGACGGAAAGCGCACAACCCATCACGACGATCAGCAGGAAGATATTGAGACGATTCATGGCGCGATCCGCTCCGCAACGCGCATCACTGCGGAACGGGCGCGAGGATTCGCGGCGACCTCAGCGTCGCTTGCGAAAACACGGCCTAGCAACTTGAGCGGCGGGCTCGGCAGATCGACGGCGCGGATGGGCAGACGGCGATCGACGGCAGGCGCACTGGAGTGCGCCTGCATGAACCGCTTGACGATCCGGTCTTCGAGCGAATGAAAGCTGATCACGACCAGCCGTCCCCCTTGCTCCAACAACGACAATGCTGCTTCTAGTACGACTTGCAGCTCCGCAAGCTCTTGATTGATGTGAATCCGTATAGCTTGAAAGGTGCGGGTTGCCGGGTCCTTACCCTTCTCACGGGTTTTGACGACGTTAGCCACGATTTGGGCAAGCTCGCCCGTGCTGACGAGAGGCCCAAGACGGTCGGACTCTGCCCGGCGAGCAACAAGCGCCTTTGCAATCTGAAAAGCAAACCGTTCTTCCCCATAATCCCGTATCACCTCCGTCATTTCCTGCACCGTGGCCCGCGCCAGCCAATCCGCCGCGGACTCGCCGCGCGTCGGGTCCATCCGCATGTCGAGCGGGCCGTCGGCGCGGAAACTGAAACCCCGCTCCGGATCATCGAACTGCGGCGACGACACGCCCAGATCCAACAACACACCCGACACACGCCCTACCCCGCGCTCGCTCATCGCGTCGCGCAGTGATGCGAAACTTTCATGCACGATCTCGAAGCGCGGATCGGCGATCTGCTGCGCGGTCGCGATGGCGAGCGGGTCTTTGTCGAACGCAATCAGACGCCCGCCATCACCCAGCTTTGCCAGCACCGCGCGGCTATGGCCGCCGCGCCCGAACGTGCCATCTATATAGATGCCGTCCGTGCGCGTGACGAGCGCATTCACCGCTTCTTCGAGCAGCACCGTGCGATGCTGCAATTCGTTACCCATCGCAGGCGCCATGTCGTTTACCTGCGATCAGAATGTGAAGTTCTTAAGAGACTCGGGCATGCCCTGCGACATGGCCGCCTGCTCCTGCGCGTTGTACGTGTCCTTGTCCCAGATCTCGAACCGGCTTCCCATTCCCAACAACATCACTTCTTTTTCCAGCATGGCCGCCTGACGCAGTTCCGGCGCGATCAGCACGCGGCCGGCCGTGTCCAGTTCGACATCCGCAGCACTGCCAAGAAAAATGCGCTGAAACCACTTGGCTTCCATCGGCAGCGCGACGATCTTGGCGCGAAAGACTTCCCATTCGGGGCGCGGAAACAGCAACAGGCAGCCGTCCGGATGACGCGTGATGGTCATCCGTCCTTCTGCCTGCCCTTGCAGCGCATCCCGATAGCGAGACGGGACGGACATCCGCCCCTTCGCATCGAGTGTCAGCGCTGACGCACCTTGGAACACTTCACTCCCCTTTTGTCAGGGCGCTGAAAGATGTCGCCCGATTCTGGAAATTTACTGGAGAAAGCGCGTCGGATCACACAAAAATACACTTTCTCACACTGTCTCCCACTTTAGAGTAACCCCCAACACCGGTCAAGGGAGCGCCGTGGTTTTTTCACGGATTTTGTTTGCTAGAACAAGGACTTAGCGTCCATTGCTCAAGCTGTACGCAAAACGGAAAACCGTTATAAATGAATGAGCTACTGAAGCTTGTGAAAGTGGTACGTGAAAAGTGCGGAGGAAGAGCGTGGAATAAAAGCGTTCAGCGAGGGCGAAAAGCGCGGAGTAGCGGCAGATTTGGAGCGATTTTCCGGGGCGGCAGCGCCGCCCCGCTTTAAACGACAAAACCTTGAATCAAACGACGCGAATTACACGTGATAAGCCGTGCGCGTCATGATCTTCGACGCCGCGCGCATCAGCGCGCGCGCCGGGAACGGCAGATCGACACCGCCCGCGTCCTTCGCGGCCTTGCCGTGCGCCGCTTCGTCGGCGCGCATCTGCTCGACGATGGCGCGCGATTCGTGATCGCTTTCCGGCAGCGTCGTCAGATGGCCATCGAGATGAAGTTCCACCTGCTTCTCGGTCTCGGCCATGAAGCCAAGGCTCACGCGATCGCCGAAACGACCGGCCGCGAAGCCGATCGCGAGGGCGCCAGCATACCAGAGCGGATTGAGCAGACTGGGACGCGAATCGAGCGCTTCGAGACGCTTGTAGGTCCATGCGAGGTGATCTTCCTCTTCACGCGCGGCGTGCTCGAACGCCTGCTTCAGAGAGGGCGAGCGCGTCGCCAGCTTTTGCGCCTGATAGAGCGCCTGAGCGCACACCTCGCCGACATGATTCACACGCATCAATCCCGCCGCGTGCGCGCGCTCTTCTTCCGTAAGTTCGACGTGCTCTGTCGAAGGAGACGGAACGGGCAGCGGCCGCGACATGCGCGACACCCCGCTCATTGAGCGTAAACCCCGATCGAATTCGGTTATGAGTTCATCAAGCAGCATTCTGGCCTCCACAATCCGGCGCGCGGAACGATGGCCGCAAGCCCTTGTTCTGCGAGGCTTTGCAGCGCGTGACAGGAAAAATTCAGAAGCATTTCCGACGGCCGATTTTCGATTTTAGTCCATGTTGCGTAAACGAAACAGCGGCTTGGCGGACGCCCTGCTTTTTCTTTGTGCGCTTAGGTGTCTTTGTTACATTACACGGCAACTTCCGACGAAGTTACGCAAGGCCGCAACACAGATAAATACTTGCCTTGTTTGAAAATAATTCGCAAATCCTTGGAGATCCTTCGATGAAAAAGTCGCTTCTCGCTCTTGCAGCATTGGGCGCATTTGCTGGTGCCGCTCATGCTCAGAGCAGCGTGACGCTGTACGGCATTATTGATGAAGGTTTCAACTATACGAGCAACGTCCAGACGGCAGGCACGCCGCGCCGTAGCGGCAACCATCTGTACAACCTGTCGAGCGGCGTGCTTCAGGGCAGCCGCTGGGGCCTGCGCGGCGCCGAAGATCTGGGCGGCGGTCTGAAGGCAGTCTTCGTGCTCGAAGGCGGCTTCGACGTCAACTCGGGCGCACTGGGCCAAGGCGGCGACCTGTTCGGCCGTCAGGCTTATGTCGGTCTGTCGAGCCAGTTCGGCACGGTCACGATGGGTCGTCAGTACGACTCCGTGGTTGACTATGTCGGTCCGCTGGAAGCAGGCGACCAGTGGGGCGGCTACATCGCGGCTCACCCGAACGACCTGGACAACTTCAACAACGCGAACCGCGTCAACAATGCAATCAAGTTCACCAGCGCGAACTACGCTGGCCTGACCTTCGGCGGCATGTATAGCGTCGGCGGCGTAGCAGGTGCAACGGGCAAGAACCAGATCTACTCGGTGGGCGCTGGCTACAACAACGGCCCGCTGGTGTTGGGTGTCGGCTACTTGAACGTACGCGACCCGAACACCTCGTTCTGGGGCAACCAGCCTAACGCATCGGCGACGGGCGGCAACAACATCGGCAATGCAACGTTGACGGGCGTGCAGAAGAACCCGGTCATCGCCGGCTTCGCAACGGCTCACACGTATCAGGTGGCAGGCGCAGGCGGTGCATACACGATCGGCGCAGCAACGCTCGGCGTGACGTATTCGTTCATCCAGTTCTCGGCCTTGGGTGCAGACCCCGTCACCAGCACGGCTGCATCGCCCGTGCCGGGCTATCGCGGTACGGCAACGTTCAACAACGGCGAAATCAACTTCAAGTATCAGTTGACGCCGGCTCTGGTGCTGGGTGCTGCATACGACTACACGCGCCTCGCGGACTTCAACGGTCACGGCGGCGGTCACTACAACCAGGGCGCACTGGGTGCCGACTACTTCCTGTCGAAGCGCACGGACGTCTACCTGATCGGCGTGTACCAGCACGCTTCGGGCACGGACTCGACGGGCCAGCAGGCAGTTGCTTCGATCAACGGCCTCACGCCGTCGAACTCGAACAACCAGACGACGGTTCGCGTGGGTATCCGCCACAAGTTCTAATAAGTCGTGAAAGCGTAGTACCCTCGGGGGCGCCTTCGGGCGCCCTTTTTTATTGGTGACCGTGATCTGGCAATTCACCGCTCATCGAAAAGTACAGCAAAAAAGTAGGGCCCAACGGACATGCGTCCGTTGGGCCGTGCCTATTTTGCCTGCTCGTTGGCTAACGACTGACTGCTCTTCCGCGCCGGCAGTCCTGCATTACCAGATTCTCAAACCCTGCCGTCACGCAACTCGCGGCGCAGGATTTTGCCGACATTGCTCTTCGGCAGTTCCTTGCGGAATTCGACAATGCGCGGCCGCTTGTAGCCCGTCAGCTGATCCTTGCAGAACGCGAAGATGTCGGCGTCGGTGATGGCTTCGTCCTTCTTGACGATATACAGCTTCACGGCTTCGCCCGAATGCTGGTCCGGCACGCCGACGGCCGCCACCTCGAACACGCCCGGGTGCTTTGCGACGACATCCTCGATCTCGTTCGGATAGACGTTGAAGCCCGACACGAGAATCATGTCCTTCTTGCGGTCGACGATCTTCACATAGCCGTCCGGGTTGATCGTCGCGATGTCGCCGGAGCGGAAAAAACCATCGTCCGTCATCACCTTCGCCGTTTCGTCCGGCCGGTTCCAGTAGCCTGCCATCACCTGCGGCCCGCGAATGCACAACTCGCCCGCCTGACCGAGCGGAAGCTCGTTGCCTTCGTCGTCGCGAATCGATACTTCCGTCGACGGCAGCGGCAAGCCAATGGTGCCGCTGTATTCCGTCACGCTCGTCGGATTGCAGGTGACGCAGGGCGACGTCTCCGACAAACCGTAGCCTTCGACAATCGGCGCATGCGTGCGCTCGTACCAGCGCTTTGCGACGGCCTCCTGCACAGCCATCCCGCCGCCGTTCGCGACCAGCAGGTTCGAGAAGTCGAGCTTCGGGAAGTCCGGATGGTTGAGGATCGCGTTGTACAGCGTGTTCACGGCGGGGATCGTCGTGATCTTGTAACCCTGCAGCGCCTTGATCATGCCCGCGATGTCGCGCGGATTCGGAATCAGCACGCCGAGGCCGCCCGTGCGGATCGTCAGCAAGCCGCACACCGTCAGCGCGAACACGTGATAGAGCGGCAACGCAACGACCGTCACGAATTGGTCGATGTCCTTTCTGTTCTGGCGAGCCGGTTCGAGCCACACATGCGACTGCAGCACATTCGCGACCAGGTTGCGATGCAGAAGCGTCGCGCCCTTTGCCACGCCCGTCGTGCCGCCTGTGTACTGCAGGAACGCGACGTCGTCGGGAGTTTGCTTGACGCTCGTGAATGGGTGACGCGCGCCGTCGGCGAGCGCGTCGTTGAAGCCCACGTGATCCGGCAGGCTCCACGGCGGCACCATTTTCTTCACGCTGCGCACGACGAAATTGACGATCAGACCTTTCGCACCCATCAGATCGCCCATCGACGCAACGACGATATGCTTGATCGACGTGTTGCGCACGATCGCCTGCAACGTCACCGCGAAGTTTTCGAGCAGCACGATCGCTTCGGCGCCGCTGTCTTTCAGCTGGTGTTCGAGCTCGCGCGGCGTATAGAGCGGATTCACGTTCACGACGACGTAGCCCGCACGCAAAATCGCCGCAATCGCGACGGGATACTGCAGGACATTGGGCATCATGATCGCAATGCGCGCGCCGCGCGCGATGCCCTTCGACTGGAACCACGCGGCAAGCCGCGTCGACAGGCTGTCGAGTTCGCCGTACGTGATCTGTTTGCCCATGCACGCGAAGGCCGGCTTCGCGCGATGGGCGCGGAAGCTCTCTTCGAGCATCGCGGTCACCGATTCGTATTGCGACGGATCGATCTCTTTGGGCACGCCGGGCGGATACGATTTCAGCCAGACTTTTTCCATGCGGCGTCTCCTCCGTGATTTTCGAATGGTCGTGCTAAAATCGGCATCGTAGCACGCACGCGGGCGTGGACATTCGGGATAAGCCCGCAGTTAGACGATGCACTCGAAAGCGCAAAACAGGGAGCGCGGATGGGTAGCGGGATCTGCGCAACGCCTGATAGAACGCGCTTGCGCGGGCTTACGCGGGCTTACGCGGATTTATGCGCGTTCGACTTCGACGAGGCAGTCGTAAAAGGTCGCCGAGCCGCCGAGGTCCGTCAGGGCCTGGCTCGTCACCTCGTTGGCGTTGCGGCCGTCGGGCGCCAGCTTCTTCCACCAGATCGACAGACCGACAACGAGTCCCTCGCGCGCCTTGTCGGTGACGCGGGCCCGAGCCAGCATCGAGCCGCGATGGTTGAAGATGCGGACCTGATCGCCGTCGTTGATAGCACGTTCGACGGCGTCGGCGGGATGGATATCGAGGTGCGGCTCGCCTTCCGTCGCGCGCAGGCTTTCGACGTTCACGAAGGTGCTGTTGAGGAAATTGCGCGCCGGAGGCGAAATCATCGCGAGCGGATATCGCGCGGCGAGTTCGGGCGAACTGTCCGCGGATTCATAGGGCGGCAGATAGTCCGGCACGGGTTCGAGCCCGGCTTGCGCGAGACGCTCGCTGTAGAACTCGCACTTGCCCGACGGCGTGCGAAAACCGCCATTTGCGAATGGCGCGTCGGGCAGATTCAGCTTCGCCCATCCGTCGCGCTTGAGCGTTTCCCACGTGGCGCCTTCGAGCAACGCATCACCCCAGCGAAACGCCGACGACGCAACCGTCTCATCGCTTTCGTACAGCGCCGGTTCGGTGAGCCCCATCGCACGCGCGATACCGCGGAAAATCTCGGTGTTGGGACGCGCGTCGCCGACGGGCGCGATGGCAGGCAAATTGGCCATCACGTACGTGTGCCCATACGACTTGTGGACATCGAGATGCTCCAACTGGGTCGTCGCGGGCAACAGCAGGTCGGCGTAGTCCGCCGTGTCCGTCTGAAAATGTTCGAGGACGATCGTGAACAGATCGTCGCGCGCAAAGCCGGCTTGGACCCGCGGCGAATCCGGTGCGACGGCGACGGGATTCGAGTTGTAGACGACGATCGCCTCGATCTTGGGACCAAATGTGTCGTCGCCGGGATGGCACAGCGCGTTGCCGATCTCGTTCATGTTGACGATGCGGGGCTGCTTCGACGGCCAACCGGGCATCAGGTCCGGCCGCTCGAGCGCATGCGTATCGACGGGCGCCCAGCCCGACGACGACAGCAAGACGCCACCCGCACGCTCGCGCCATGCCCCCGTCAGCGACGGCAGGCTCGCGATCGCGCGAACCGCATTGCCCCCGCCGCGCACGCGCTGCATCCCGTAGTTCAGGCGGATCGCGGCCTTTTTCGTGCTGCCGTAAAGGCGTGCAAGCTCCACGATGACCTGTTCGTCGATGTCGCAAATCTCAGCAACCCGCGAAGGCGGATAGTCGAGCGCGCGCGCTTTCATCTGCTCGAAGCCGAGCGTGTGATCGGCGATGTACGCGTGATCGAGCAGGTCTTCAGCGATCAGCACGTGCATCATGCCGAGCGCCAGTGCGCCGTCCGTACCGGGCTTGAGCGCGATGTGCTGATGACATTTTTCGGCCGTCAGCGAGCGGTACGGATCGATTGCGATCAGACGCGCGCCGTTACGCTTGGCTTCCTGCGCGAGCGTCCAGAAATGCAAGTTCGAAGCGATCGGGTTGGCGCCCCAGATCAAGATCACCTCGCTTTCGGCGAAAAACTCGGTGTGCATGCCGAGACTGGCGCCGTATGTATATTTGAGACCGGCCGCGCCCGCCGCGGCGCAGATCGTCCGATCGAGCTGTGAGGCACCGAGTTTATGGAAAAAGCGCTGCGCGATGCTGTCGCCCTGCACAAAGCCCATCGTGCCTGCATAGCTGTAGGGCAAGATGGCGTCCGGCGCACGTTCAGCGATCTCCGACAGACGCTCGCCCGCGATCCGCAGCGCCTCGTCCCAGCTAATCGGCTCGAATCGGCCCTCGCCTTTTCGGCCGGCACGCCGCATCGGGGTAGTCAACCGGCCCGGATGATGAACGCGGTCCGCATAGCGGCTCACCTTTGTGCACAGGACACCTTGCGTCGGTGGATGGTCCGGATCACCCGTCACCTTGACCGCACGGCCATTTTCGACGGTGACGCGCAGCGCGCAGGTATCGGGGCAGTCGTGCGGACACACGGCACGGGCAAACTCAGCGGGAGCGTTCATATTGGTATTAAGCCATGACTGCGCAATGAAGGGCTTGATTTTATTACGTTTCCCTCCGTCTGATCTGACACATGAACGGCAAAAAGGGGGATGGGCGTAGAATTGATTTAGATCTTCTCCGGAATCGACTGTCCGGATCTCATTGCCTACCGCCAGACATTCAATCCACTATGAAACTGATTCCAGAAATCCAAGCCGCTCACGGCGAAATTCAGACACTGCGACGAACGATCCACGCCCATCCGGAATTGCGATACGAGGAGACGCAGACAGCGTCCTTGGTCGCCAGGACATTGGCTAACTGGGGCATCGAGGTTCACGAGGGAATTGGAAAAACGGGCGTGGTCGGTGTGCTCAAGCGCGGAACGGGAACGAAATCGATCGGTTTGCGCGCCGACATGGACGCGCTGCCGATCCAGGAGCTGAACAGCTTCGACCATCGCTCGAAAAACGAAGGGAAAATGCACGCCTGCGGCCACGACGGCCATACCGCGATGCTGCTCGGCGCGGCGCGGCATCTCGCGAAGCATGGCGACTTCGACGGGACGATCGTGTTTATTTTTCAGCCCGCCGAGGAAGGAGGCGCTGGCGCACAGGCGATGATCGACGACGGACTATTCACCCGCTTTCCGGTTGACGCCGTGTTCGGCATTCATAACTGGCCAGGCATGCCAGCGGGTCATTTCGGCGTGACGGAAGGCCCGATCATGGCGTCCAGCAATGAATTTCGCATTGAAATCAAGGGCGTTGGCTCGCATGCAGCGCTTCCGCACAACGGTCGCGATCCTGTTTTCACCGCGGTGCAGATTGCGAACGGCCTTCAAAGCATCATCACCCGAAACAAGAAGCCGCTCGATACGGCGGTGCTTTCGATCACACAGATTCACGCCGGCGATGCGGTGAATGTCGTGCCGGATAGGGCGTGGCTCGCGGGCACCGTGCGGACGTTCACGACTCAGGCGCTCGATCTGATCGAAGCACGGATGCGCAAGATCGTCGAGAGCACAGCTGAGGCTTACGATTGCTCCGTCGAAGTGACTTTCCACCGCAACTATCCTCCCACGATCAATAGCAGCGAGGAAGCGCGCTTTGCGGCCGAGGTGATGAAGGAGGTAGTCGGCGCAGACAAAGTCGATAATGCCGTCGAACCGACGATGGGCGCCGAAGACTTCTCGTTCATGCTGCTGGCGAAACCGGGATGCTACGCGTTCCTCGGAAACGGCGACGGAGGACATCGGGAGGCCGGTCACGGTGCCGGTCCGTGCATGCTGCATAACGCGAGCTACGACTTTAACGATGAGTTGTTGCCTGTAGGAGCAACTTATTGGGTTCGATTGGCGCAGCGGTTTTTGGCGGAGCGGTGAGTTTTGGAGTTGCGTCGATGGTGCCCAGCGCGAGTGGGCCGGGGCCAGGTTCAATGCCAGACGGGCTAAACGACTTTGCCCCGAAGGTGGTATTGGGTCGAGTGTAGCAACGTAACCGTCCGACAACCACCGCTCTTGACAGCGTGTTGTGGAAGGGTTGTTAAGGGCGCGTTGAACTCAGGTAACGTGGAGCCGCAACTGGTCTGCAACGACCCATGGCAGCAATTCGTCTACGCGATTGACCGGATGCTCGGCGATGCGAGCGATCACGTGACGCAGGTAGGCTTCGGGATCCGCGCCGTTTAATTTGGCGGTACCCACGAGTGTATAGATCGCGGCGCCCCGTTCGCCACCGTTATCGGACCCGAAGTGCAGGTAGTTTCTCCGGCCGAGAGCAACGGCACGTAATGCTCGCTCGGCAGCGTTGTTATCGATCTCGACGCGACCATCGTCGACATACAGCGAGAGCGCTGCCCACTGATTCAATGCGTAATTGATGGCCTTCGCGGTCTCGCCTTTCTGCGAGACATTGCTGAGCGTCGAGCGTAGCCATATCTCGAAGGCATCCAGTAGAGGACGCGCCTGCTGCTGTCGGATGCGTCGTCTCTCGTCGGGCGGCTTACCGCGAATCGTGGCCTCTATTGCATATAGCTCGCCGATCCTGCGCAACGCTTCGGTGTTGACCTCGTTCTTGCGTGCGACGAACAGTTCGTGGAACTTGCGACGCGCGTGTGCCATGCATCCAGCCTCGCTCCACGAGTGGTCGTAGCAGCGCGCTGCATTGACCGACCCAGTCCGCCATTGTCGAGCGACTCAGATCAACGCCGTCTCGCGCGTAGATCACTGACTGGCGATACAAGGGAAGGTGATCGCAGAATTTGCCGACCAGGACGTGTGCCAGCAATCCAGGGCCTGGCATGCCGCGATCGATTGGCCGGCTGGGTGCGGTGGCCTGCACGATGCAGTCGCAGCAGGTGCAGACCTTCTTGACCCGTCGATGACGGATCACCCGCCAATGACCCGGCACGTAGTCGAGTTGCTCGGCTACGTCTTCGCCGAGATCACCCAGTTCGCCACCGCATTGCGGGCAGCACGCTTCATCGGGCTGATACACAACGTCTTCACGTGGCAGGTGCGGCGGCAACGGCTTGCGTCCCGTCGGCTTGCTGGCTTCGGCGCGAGGCTGTCTGGATGTATCGGCTGCCGCTGCGCCGTCGTCGGCCTGCAGATCTTCGAGGCGCAATTCCAGCTGTTCGATCTGGCGATCGATCTTCTCCGACTTGCGCCCGAACTGCATCCGCTGGAGCTTCGCGATCCACAGCTTCAGGTGTTCGATCTCAAGCGCCCGGTCCGAGAGCGACTTCTCGAGCGTCATGACGGTGTCGCGCAGATTCGCCAGATCATCTTCGCGCTCGCGTAACGCGGCTTCTCGCGCCAGCACGAGAGCCTTCAATGTCTCGATGTCGTCCGGGAGGGAAGCGTCGCTCGATGCCATGCCGGCAGTTTACGCGCGTGCATTGCCCGATGCGCACGTTGTCACATCCGTTTACAAAGCACTGCGGGGACGGGCTGCATCGACAGGCTGTCGCCAGTCAAATCCTTCGAGTAGAAGGCCGAGTTGAGCACTGGTTAGCGAAACAACGCCGCCATCCGCGCGCGGCCAGGCAAAGCGGCCACGCTCCAGGCGTTTGGCGAACAGACATAGCCCACCGTCACGCCAGTACAGGCACTTGATAAGGTCTCCGCGCTTGCCCCGGAATACAAAGATGTGGCCAGAGAACGGATCCTTCGACAGCACCGTTTCGACCTTTGCGGCCAGGCCGTCAAAGCCGCAGCACATGTCCGTGAATCCGGCGGCAACCCAGATGCGGGTGTTCGCCAGTAAGCCCATCATCGGCTCAGGCATTGGATCACCACGCGCAGCGCGTCGGGATCGACGCGCCCTTCAACCTGTATCTCGCCTCGTGGCAACTGTATCCGCATTGTGCCGGGCGCTGATGCTGCAGGTGTACACGCTGCCGGTTCGTTGAGGCTGCTGTCGCTGACCTCGTTTACGGTGACGGGCAACAACGCACATCCGCGTGTGTCGGCACCGAGACGGCCTTCGAGATACTGCTTGCGCCAGTCGAACACCTGATTCGCGTTCACTGCGTGAATGCGCGCAACCTCCGCTACCGAACGTCCACTGGATAACGTCTCTTCGACAATCTGACGCTTCTCCTCCTGCGTACGTCGACGATACTTGCGTGGGCCATTGATTTCGGTGAATTCGGTCACTGTGTCCATGATTCCTTTGCGGACACAGTCACATTTGTGCCCCGGCGAAAGCATGGCGTGCCCATCGTCGGGCGTCTATACGGTCACAGTCGGACGCTTACGGTAGCAACGGGAGCATGCCGCTACGGTTCGCGCACTAGACGCGTGGGGCGCGGTAAGTCGCTCCCAGCTTGAAGAAAACGATGAAGGGGGTAACGACGCATCGCGCGCCCTACGATGGCGGTCACCCATGCATGGCGGCGAAGAGCGTACGCCGTAAACGCCACGACCCCGCCTTTTGAGGGGCGGGGTCGGGGTTGTTACGTAAGGAGCCTGACGATTACCTACTTTCACACGGGCAATCCGCACT
>NZ_JACFYJ010000097.1:0-32256 GCF_037126505.1 Paraburkholderia bengalensis | reverse complement strand
CCAAGCGGCTTGTTGCTCTGAAAGTGGGACATGTCGCGTTGGTGTCAGTGGGTTCAGCCGTTGTTGAGCAACAGGCCATTTTCAGCGGCGATGACCTGCGCCGTGATCGCGGGTGCGGTGCACATGAAGCACGCGATGTCGGCGATCTCGCCCGGAAGCGATACGCGCTTGAGATTGAGGACCGGACTCTGTCTTCGCGCGCTCATTAGCTGGCGGGCAAAAGTCTCCGGTAACGCTCAATGAAGCGGGCGCTGACCGACTCGAAATGCGCCATGTCTTGCTCTGTGACGGGCAGACTCAGCGTCATGTAACCACGTCGCGCCATATAAACGCTGTTCTCGATCATATGAAAGAAAAACAGGTCTTTGAGCCTGTGCTCCATGCCTGCAAGGTCATCGACGGAACGAATTTCCTTGTCAGTCGGCTGAAAATTCATCAATGAGCCGAGTCCGAAGAATCGCATTGCGACGCCTGACGCGGCGAACTGCTGATTCAAGGCATCGCGAAACCGCTCACCACGTTGATTGAGTTCCACTGCGGCCTGCGGCGTGTACAACTCACGAAGTCCGGCAACGCCTGCGGACATCGTGAGTACATTGTTGTTGAATGTACCGGCGTGCGCCAATGCCCTGTGCTTGCGCGGATCGAACTGCGCCATGATGTCCTCGCGCCCGCCGAAAGCGCCAAACGACATTCCTCCGCCGATGTATTTCCCGAGCGATGTCAGGTCCGCTTTAATATCGAGCAATGCCTGCATTCCGCCAGGCGCCAACCGTGAAGTCATCACTTCGTCGAAGGCCAGCAACGCGCCGAATCGCGTACACAGGTCCCGCAATGCGCGCAAAAACTCCGGCTGCCCGACGATACATCCTGACGCACCTTGCATTGGCTCAACAAGAATCGCGGCGATTTCCCTGCCATGCCTGTTGAACAACGCCTCGACGCTGGCAATATCGTTGTATGTCGCGAGCAGAAATTCATGAGGGACGTTGACGGGGTTCTGACCTGAACCGAAGGAGAGCACGCCGCCGTGATATCCGCCGTTGAACACGACAATCTTGGGCCTCTTCGTATAGGCTTTCGCCGCAGCCAGCAACAGGAGATTCGACTCTGTGCCGGAGTTGGTGAAGCGCACGCGTTCGACTGTCGGAAAGCGATCGCAAACAGTTGCTGCCAACTCTGTCTCGATCAGATTGTGGCCGCTGAGATTGATCCCGCCATCGAGCGCGGTATCGATAGCGCGGCGAATGACGGGATTCGAATGGCCATATACGCCAGCGCTGAACTCTGCGATGAAGTCGCGATATTCGTGTCCATCCGCATCCCACAGTCTTGCTGCCTCGCCTCGCGCAATCGCGAGCGGAAACGGCGAGTAATAGAGGACTGAGCGCGTGTTGCCGCCCGGCATGGCCGCTAACGCTTTGCTAAATTGCGCTGCACTATTTGGATTTGCGTTCGAGTATCTCTCTGCTGCTTCGGCTAGCGCTCCAGAGAGCCCAGCAGAATGCGTTTTCTTAGCCGAATTCGTCATTTCAATTCGTCCGGTGTTTAGGTGGAATCGTGCGCTAGCCCGCCTCGGAGAATCTCGTCATCTGTCTCCACGCCAGCCCTTCTTCAACATTTCCGCGAGCCTTGTACTCGCACCCGATCCAGCCGTCATAGCCGCGCATTTCTGCTTCTTCGAGCACCTCTACGATATCGATATCGCCAGCTCGCGGCTCACCGCGATCCGGTACGGCGGCAATCTGGATGTGACCGATTTTCGACCAGTTTCTTTTCAGCACGTCTCGTACGCTGCGGTGATGCATGCCGACGTGATAGGTGTCGAACTGGATCTTCAGCAAGGGATGGCCGATATCGTCCAGCAACTTCGCCAGTTCATCGACCTCGTGATAGAAGTACGCCGGATGAAGCGCCCGGTTCAATGGTTCGAACAGTAGCCTGACGTTACTCGAAGTCGCGAGGTCGGCGGCTAACGCGATATTGGATCTGAATGCTTCGATGCATGCGGCGCGCCAATATCCGGCGGTGTTGCCCGCCATGATATGCAAGGCTTGCGCGCCGGCCGCCTGGCAGTAGTTCAACGCCACATGCAGGCTTTCAGCGAATTCGCTTTCACGACCCGGGATGGCCGCAAGGCCGAGTTCGCCTTTGGCGAGGTCTCCGGGTGGAGAGTTTATCCCGAGCAGCGCAAGATCAAAATTTTGAATTGCGTCGCGCACTTCGCCAGGCGCAATCGCGTAGGGAAAGTGCATTTCTATCGCGCGAAAGCCTGCGCGCGCAGCCGCTTCGATGCGTTCTACAAGCGGCAGGTGCGACCACAGCATGCCGACATTAGCCGAATATCGTCTCATCCGAATCTGGCCGTCAGGCTTGTCGCGCGGCCGTCAGCGCGCGCGTCGCTGCGGCAATGGTCTGGTCCACATCGGCATCCGATATGGCCGTCGAACCGACGAACATGTTGCGAAGCACATGCAAGCCTTCAACCGCCATCAGCTTCGGCATGCTCGCGGATAGCGCTGACACGGCCGGCGTCAGCTGGGCATAAAGGTCGCGATAATCGACGGGGATGCTTTCCGTGAACAGCAGATTCGTCATCGAACCGCGGTTGACGACATGCCCGTGCGTTTTCGTATCGACGAGTGCGCGCTTCAACCCAGCCGCCAGCCGCTGACCTTGTGCCGCCAGCATGTCGAACGCGCCCGGTGTCATCAGCGACATCGCGACGAAGCCGGCAGCCATGGACATCGGATTGCCAGTGAATGTGCCGGAGTGCTTCACCTTAGGTTCGCCTTGATCGACCGAGAAAACGGACATCACATCGCGCTTGCCCCCGACCGCTCCGATGGGCAGTCCGCCGCCGATCATCTTGCCCATCGTCGTGAGATCGGGCGTGACGTCGATGATGCCCTGCGTTCCGTTATATCCGGCGCGTAGCGACCACACTTCGTCGAAGATCAGAACCATGCCGAGCCTTTCAGTCGTTTCGCGCAGCGCGACAAGAAACTCGCGATCGGCATACACGCCCGTTCCCAACGATAATCCGCTCGGATCGATAATGACGGTGCCGACCTCGGAAGCGTGGCGCATCAGGATTTCACGCATCGTTGCAATGTCATTCAACGGGAACAACACGAGTTCGTCGAGTAACGAGCGCGGCGTGCCAGCGTTGTGTGCGAGCACTGCTGGGCGTTCGCGGTCACCCCATTCCTCAGCCTTCGGCATATAGCTGGCCTCGAGCAGATCATATTGACCGTGGTAGCCGCCTTCGAGCTTGGCCACTTTTGATCTGCCGGAGAACGCACGCGCTGCCTTGATGGCGATGAGATTAGCTTCTGTCCCGGAGTTCATGAACCGGATCTGCTCGACTGAAGGGATTCGCTCGACAAGCAACTCCGCAAGGCGCACTTCCCATTCGGCCGGCATCGTGGCCGACAATAGTCGCGCGGCTTGTTGAGAGATGATTTCGACAACTTCACGCTTGTTGTGACCGTGAATCAGCGAAGCGAAGTTGTTGACCCAGTCGATACGCGTCCGACCGTCAGCATCGGTTATATAGGGTCCCTCCGCGCTGACAGCGTAAAAAGGATGCGGTTTCGTGACTAGCATGTTGCGGGTATAGCCCGAAGGCATCACGGCTCGCGCGCGCTCGAAAAGTCGCGCCGAGCTATCTTTGCTGATTGCGTCAATACCAAGGTTCATTTCTTGTCCGTTGAATCTCTCTGTTTCTTCTGCCGTCGAGGGCGCAGGATCGACGCCCGACCCGCGTTCCAGTCCGGCAAGAATAGGCGACCAGAAACGCCATTGACAAATCACTTTTTAAGTCACTACATTACCCACACGTAATGTGACCAGAGACAGAAGATGTTGACTCCCATAGAGCGGTTTTTCTCGAGCGGCCTCCGGTTGTCGCATCTGCGATTGCTGGTCGCTCTGGCAGACCTCAAGCAGGTCACGAAGGTAGCGGCCGCCTTCAATGTCACGCAGCCAGCCGTGTCGAAACAGATTGGAGAGATCGAACAGGCACTGGGCGCTGCCGTGACTGAGCGCGTCGGTAAGGCTGTACTTCTTACGGATGTCGGTATCGTCCTCGCGCGGCGAGGTCGCGAGATTCTTCGCCAGGTGGGACTTGCACAGCGCGACGTTGCTTCGCTGGTCACGGGCACTGCGGGGCATGTGAATCTCGGCTCGGTGACGGCTGTACCGCCCTCGTTTATTTCACAGTCGATGGTGACCTTTCTCACTCGCGCACCAGCAGCCTCTGTTCGATTCATCGAGGCTTCGCTGGACAAGCTCCTCGAAATGCTACGCACCGGCGAAGCGGATCTCGTACTTGCGCGAGCAAGAGCGAAAGACGACCCCGACCTGACGACGGAGTCGTTATACAGCGAGCCCATTGTCTTCGTTGCAGGTCCCACTCATGCGCTTTCCAGAGAGCGACTCGTCACGCTAAAGGACATCACCGACTTTACGTGGCTTGTGCCGCAGCAAGGAAGTCCGTCCCACATCGCGCTCGCCCAGTTGATGGAAAAAGAAGGCCTCGATATCCATGACGCTGTTGTGGAGTCTAGTTGCATCGCGCTGAATATCGAGCTGATGGCGCGCGCACCTTTTATAGCGTTACTTCCGTTGTCGTACGCAACCGAATATGCAGCGAGGGGCCGCATATCGTTGATCAACTTCCCGCCTCTCACAGAACTTGGTGAAGTGGTGCTATACCGCAGAGCGGATCTGAATAGCCCCGCGCCGCTGCTGCTGGCGCAGTGCATGCGCGAGGAGGCGGCCGCTAGCGCTTCACAGAGCGACACCAGCATCAGCTGAATCCAGCGCCTGGAACCCGATCACATTACCTCCGCGTAATACGAACAACCGAAAGAGTCAATTGTCATCGTCTTTTTGCGCCCATAGCCTTTGTTCGGCTTTCCTCCACTTTTTGCACGGGGGAACTTCAACAAGCAGATCGTTATTGGGAGCGGGAGAATGAACTGTCATATCAAAACCGGACTTGCGGCAACGGCGCTGTCGTTCGTGTGCTGCGCGTCGTATGCGGCTGACGACGCCAAGATCGTGAAAATCGGCAGCGCTGCGCCGACCACCGGCGCGATTGCGAATCTTGGTAAGGAAAACGAGAACGGAGCCCGCTTAGCGGTGGAAGACGTCAACCGGCAAGGTCTCGTCGTGGGTGGGAAAAGGGTAAAGCTGGAACTTGACGCCATGGATGACCAGGCCGATCCCCGCCAGGGCACCCAGGTTGCGCAACGTCTGGTCGATGACGGCGTGGTGGCCGTCGTCGGGCACCTGAACTCCGGCGTTTCTATTGCAGCATCGCGTATCTACCATGACGCCCAGGTTCTGCAAGTCTCACCGGACTCCACCAATCCGCAGTTCACGCAGCAAGGATTCAACACGACTTATCGTCTCGTGGCGACGGATGCCCAACAGTCGCCCGTGCTCGCGCACTATGCTTTGCAAACCCTTAAAGCGAAGAAAGTCGCTATCGTCGACGACAGCACGGCATACGGCCAGGGACTCGCCGATCAGTTTTCCGAAGCCATCAAAGGCGGCGGTGCACAAGTCGTCGCGCGAGAAGCGACCAACGACAAAGCCATCGACTTCAAGGGCCTCATTACCAAAATAAAGGGGCAATCTCCGGATGTGATCTTCTATGGCGGCATGGATGCGACGGCGGGACCCTTTATCAAACAGGCAGCACAACTGGGACTCAAGGCTAAGGTGCTCGGCGGCGATGGCACATGCTCGGACGAAGTCGCATCGCTGGCCGGCCCAGCTGTCGACAATCTGGTTTGCAGTATCGCCGGCCTCCCGTTATCCCGGATGAGGGCGGGTCCGGCATTCGAAAAAGCGTATGAAAAGCGGTTCGGAACTTCCGTCCAGATCTATGCGCCATACGCATACGACTCAGTCATGGTCATCGTCGATGCCATGAAACGCAGTGGCAGCACTGATCGCGCGAAAGTTCTGGCGGCCGCGCGCTCGACTGACTATCAAGGCCTGATTGGCGGCATCGAGTTCGACGACAAGGGCGATGTGAAAAGCCCGAGGCTCACGCTATACGGCTATAAGAATGGGAAGAAGACCCTTCTCACTACCATGACGCCTTGACGGTCGAACGTTTCGATCGACGCGTCATCACCAGCCCGCGAGAAATTCGTGCAGCAACATGATGTAGAGATCCGGGCTCTTCGACATTGGGAATATGACCTGAACGCGTCATCTCGACGAATTCCACGTCGGCAATCAGGCTTGCGCCTTCGTGACGAGGTGCTCCCACTCTGCGTAGCGGGGTGTGCGCGCTTTCACCGATCGATCCCCGACTTCATTCCGATACTCGGAGATGTAGACGACGTCATCCTGCTGCCGATAGACATCTGGGCCGTTGCGAAGTGGATCCCGCCAGACATCATGGCTGAACATCGCCACTACCGCGTTGGTTGCCGACTGCCGCCCAATGAGTCGACTAGCCGCCGTCGTCATCGCTTTGCTCTGGAGCGCCTCGATCGGCCTGACGGCGTGGCTCCGCTACCGTCACTTCCGCGCTCCCTTTGAAGGGCTGGCGCGGGCAGCCATCCCCAAATTCGCCGCGTGATGCATCGGCGTGCAAAAACACCTCTCTTTCTTCCGCCAAAGCCATCGCGCATCCGATATCAAGGTGGGTCCATTCCTTCATCTCGTGGCGAAGCACTGCCGGCGCTCGGTTCTCGGGCGCGCGAACCCCGGGTTTGGCTGATTGATGACGACCATCGCAGCGCGCACGCTGCCGGGGTCGAACGTCACGTGGATCTCCGTGCCTAAATCAACACTCATCGTCGCCCTCCTTCTTCGGAGCAATGCGCTGGCGTGCTGCGTCGTGCAGTGAGTTAGATCCTTCGGGTCGCCCGGATGCCTCGATTGTCCAATCGTCATGCGTTTAATCACCCGCCCCCGCCAATTTGAGACCGTTTGCGTCTCCCCGGGGAGCGAAACGCTAGAATCCTCACGAATGCCTCGATAAATTTTTCCTGAGCTACCAGGGCTGCTGCGCGACTTTATGTATTGGATGGCCGTCGCGCCTTGCCACAAATCTATCCGCTTTTCGGCGAGTCGGCCACTTTTTCCTTTTCCGTTGCTACATTTTCTGGAAACGTCTTGGTACACTTGCACGCGACTGACGGGAGGCGATTGCATGGCGGCATCAGGCGAACTGTTTGAGCAGGACTTTGAGACGTGGACGCCAGCACAGGCCAAGACGTTCTTTCGCGCCGGAATGGTGGATGATTTCTTTGCGACTAACGTTGGCGACGATCAGTGGGTGCTTACGCTGCTCGTCGTCGGCCGGCAAGGTCGCCAGACGCAGATCCAGTTGCGCACCGCTCGCGAGCTTGATACTCACAAGGTGCGTCACTTCAAGACTCTCGATGCCGCCGTGAGAGCGGCTGGCGAGATAGGCTTCGACGTGCGGACGATCGGGACTGCTCGAATTGCCCAACGCTCATCGCAGCGTACCCGCAAGGCCTCGCGAGTCACGCTGGAACGCAGTGGCATGCTGCCGGAAGCTGACTAAGCGCAGGTATCAGCCCTCTACAATTCAATGTCGAATATGCAACGTATACAGTCGTCAAAAATCGCCGGCACCTGTGCCGCCTTGCTTTTGAGTATTTCGCTAGCCGCCTGTGACGGCAAGTCGTCGCCAACGAAAGAGAACTACGCGAAGGCGGTGCAGACCTACTTCGACGGCAAGGACGCGGTGTGCATGTTGGTCGGCGAAGTGCCGTTCGATGCAGCCGAACATTCGAGTGATGCGCTGTTTTTCGAGCCGCTCGTGAAAACCGGTCTTCTCACCAAAGAACCGACCCATGTGCAGCTAGCCGGCTCGGCGCACTTGCTGGTCCCTGGCTTCCACTATGCGCTGACCGACGAAGGCAAAAAAGCTTACCGTCAAGCAAATCCGGCAAAGAACTCAAAAATTTGCGGGGGCAAAGCCAAGCTTCTCGCGATCACCTGGGCGTCGTCGGCTGAAAACCCTCACGTGGGCGACAGGGTCAATATCAAGTATGAGGCGAAGCTCGTTGATCGTCCGCGTTGGGACGATGAGGCAGTGCTTCGAACACTGCACCCCGATCTGATTGAGACAGTAAACGATCAGTACCACAGCGAGTTA
Source organism: Paraburkholderia bengalensis (assembly GCF_037126505.1). NCBI lineage: Bacteria > Pseudomonadati > Pseudomonadota > Betaproteobacteria > Burkholderiales > Burkholderiaceae > Paraburkholderia > Paraburkholderia bengalensis. The sequence goes on along the minus strand of NZ_JACFYJ010000097.1, from coordinate 24,098 downwards.
TACGTAGAACTGACAAACGACGGCTGGGTTGTGGTCCGCTAACGCGCCAGACTCGCTAAAGTGACGTTTCATTGTCCATTGGCTTCGCGCCGATCGCCGTTTATGGCCCCTAGCATCCGCGCCCGCTGATGCGTGAGATGACCGAGTTAGTCTGAGCGGCTGCCAGTTCGGCTCGCAGGTCGGCCCACCTGGCGATCAAAGTTGGATCTGACGTCAGGAAGAGCGGCTGCGTTGTCCAACCGACGACACGGGCGCCGCTCCATTGCGTCTCGAAGATGCGCATGTCTTCGTCCTCACTCACGCCCGCATTCACGAGATCGTCAAAGGACTCGAGGTTGAACAGTTCAAGCTCGTCCTGATGGATGCCCGATATCAACGATATCGCCGAGCAGAAAAACCGCCGCGCATCCTCGCGCGTCGCGCATAGCGCGAACGCGTCGACAATCCCATCAGGTGTCTGCCACATCATTCGGTAAAGCAGCTTGCGGCACCGCTGCGATAGCTCGCTCATAGAGGTCTCAGGTTTCTCGCGCACCACCGCGCTTGACATAGCGTGGCGATCTGTACGATAGCCCGCATATGCCTTTCTCGACAATGCCCGCAGATGAACGATCGTCTCCCCTCTCCCACCGCCTTGCAGCGACCCCATGCCCTTGGTGGCGGGGTTTCGGCGAAGCGGCAGCTTCGTTATCATGGGGAAGGCCCTATTTCAGTATATACATTTTATGAACGCCGATCTGTGGCGGTCCGATCCCGAAACAGCCTACGCTGAATGGCAGCAGGCAGAAGCCACCGGTGCGGACAGGCGTGCGTTTGCCGAGCGCTCCATCGTTCAGCACCGCTCGATGTTTGCCCGCTTCCATCGCTATCTGACGAGCCACGGCGTCGCGGTGACGGAGTTCGGCACTGACCATATCGACGGCTTTTTCGCCGATCTGGATCGCGACTGCGCGCCGGGAACATCGACGCGCCTGCGCTACCTCAAGCTGCTGGACCGGCTCTCGCGCCACCTCTCTATGCTGGGCCTGCGCACCGACAACCCGGCCGCAAGCCTGCTTCCGCAAGAACACTGGCCGGAAGACGAGCCGGTGCCGGTTTTCCTTTGGCCGGATGAGGATGCGCGATTGCAGGAGCTTTGCCGCGTAGTGGACTTCGAGTCGTTCAAGGAGATGCGCAACCGTGCAATCGTCGCTGCGCTGCTTGGCACCGGCATCACTGCCGCTGAACTCACCGCGCTCACCGTTGGCGATCTTGAGGTAGGCACGCGACCCAGCGTGTTCGTAAAAAAACGCGGGCCACGTATCGCGCGCCGCGTGCCCGTTGACGCGTTCGCAGTCGACCTGCTGCGCGCATACGCGAAGGCGCGTGCAGGGCAGCCCGTCAGCGATGGTCTGTTGTTCATCGCGACGGCGAGCGGGAAGTCGATGAAGCCGGTCACCCTGGGGAAGTGTGTGCAGGCCGTACTGCGACTCGTCGGCGCGGCGGCCGCCGACGAGAGCCCGCGGCTGCTACGCAACACGTATGGACGCAGGCATCTGCTGGAAGGCAAGACCAACGAACAGGTGAGCAATCTGTTGGGCCTGTCGAGCCGCAGGACGGCCACGCGGTTACGGGAAACCATCCTTGACACCCACCGATGTGTGGAAGGTCGAATGCTTGGCGATGACGACGGCCGGACGGCCGACACTGCGTGGCTGTCGCGCGAACCGTCGCCTTGACTTTGGCCAGCGACGCGTAGCCTGGTGAGTGAGCCGTACAGGGGTGCGGCCACACATACGGGGTATCAGTCATGATCTACAAGGGCGCCTTCAGGGACATCATCTATCCAGCGCAGAACCGCGAGCCGCGCGCCACGCGCTACCGCATCGTGCTCGCAAAGACCTCGCGACTTGTGCGCGCGATCGTTCATCTCGTTGCTGATGAGCCGACCCAGCCGGAAAGCACAAACCTTCCCACGGCAATCGACGTGATCCTGAACAGGATCATTGACGATGAACTGACGGGCGTGCGTCACGACTGCATCCGGCTCGTGGTTCAAACCGGCGCGCAACTGACCGACTACCCCATCACCTACAACGCGCTGGAGTTGAAGGGCCACGGCGGTCGCGGTCCACGTCCGCCCGGCACCTCCGACCAACCGATCCACATCCGCTCTATCGACGTGGTTGGCGGCTCGGTCGCGTTTTACGTCGACCACGACGGCGGAAAGCCGGCAAGCGACGTCGTCGCGAGAATGCTGCGATGAACAGCCCCCGGCGTCCTCGATACGCCGTCGGTCGGTGGGAGTCGCTGTGGGCGAGCGATCCGTATATGTCGCACAGCATCGTCATCGATCTTTCGGCGCGAAAAGTGATCGCCGGGCGGGATCGCTACCACAAACGGTGGCATCCAATGAGCGTTCGTGACGTCGACTACATGCAGCAAATAATGGAAGAGACGGCCGACGACATTTTTGATGAGCCGCGCGAACACGGCTTTGAACTCGTCGATCATCCGCCAGCGTGGGCGCTTGAAGCGTGGCCATGGCCGCGGATCTACGGGCGAACTGACGACGGGGACGAAGAAGACGACTGCCGCTTCCCTGCGACCGAACAGTCCATGTAATTTGCGACCGGAACCGGCATGCGCGGCCCGTCGAGGACGCGCCAGTTTCGCTAGTGGAGGCGTCGTCCGCGCTCCGCTCAATGGCCGCGCTTCGGAAAGCCTATTGCCTCCGACACTGCGTCAAACCGCCCAAGAACGGTTATTCGACACAAGGCCGTGAATCGCGGACAATTGACCGGCCGACTCCCCACTACCTCGCACAAGTCATGAAGCAGCGTGTACGGATAAAACTTGTCCAAGGACGACTGGCAGAGTGTCGGGCGGCCCGCAAGCTAGCGGGAACGAAAGGATATTTGGAAGGTGACTATAGGTCGCGACTTGCCGTTATCTACTCTAAGCACAAAGAGCTGTTCAAGCGACTAGAAGACGCGTGAACATGAGGGGTAACCGATTCGCCGCGTTCCGGCTCTCGTCAACACAGCATCAGTACGCTGTACGTACCGTGCGGAAGAATGTTGCGACAATGGCAGCCTATGGCGAAGCATTCGGCATCGATAGGCGCACAGCAAACGCCTTCGACGCGGTGTCGATAACCTCCTGGTAGTACTCTCTGATTGGTCTTGGGGCGTGGTTATCCCGCGCACCTGGATGAAATGTCCTAAAACACTCAATGCCATTTGACTGGAAGTGCCAAAGCGCCTTTGGCTCAACCTTCACATTCTGACGGGTCGGCAGGACAGCTTTCAGAGCACAATCGTACGCGTGGCCGGTACCGAAGATGATTAGGTCTGGCTTAAGCAGCTCGATCTCAAACTGGACGGCCGCCACCGAGAAATTGAACAAATGCGCGGAATGGTCAATCGACGTTCGAGAGAAGCCGCGCTTCGGTCGGTACCAGTCCATCTTCATTAGATTGTTCCAGCAAACGGCCGCTCGATCGCCTCGTGCGAACGCATTAGCGAACCGCTTCCACTGCCGCAACAACTCACTACGACCGGTACCACGGGAGTGTTGACTCTCGTAGCGAGCTTTTGCGATCTCGATCCTGTCAGAACGTTCGTAGAAGTCTCCCAGCTTGCCACACCAACCGTTAGTTTCCTTCCCGATGAACATCACGCGGACGGGCGCATCGAGGTAAGCTTGAGATACGCTAAGGAGAAACGGCGCCGACAGCTCGCGAAAATGTTGAATAAAGCCGGGCTTGGCCACGGCAAGCGCCTCTGCATAGTAAGAATCCAAGACCGCTTGTACGTCGCGTTTAAGCATGGTTCACCGATACTTTGCCTTGGCGGCGGCCCAGCCCTTCGCCTTCAGCTCTAGATTTGGCGGCAATTGTGGCATAAGTGGATCAGATGTCAGCTGATCCACGGTTGTCCGCTTTGGATTTCCTCGACTGTCTCCTGTCGGTCGACTACAGCCTGTGGTCGCAAACTTGTTTTGCGTTCTGGCGTCGAGAGCAGATGCGCACACTGCAAGCCAGAGCTTCACGAAGCGCACCTCGCGCTCTGCTAACCGGTAACGGGCCCTGCGGCGAAGATCCGCAACAGTTCTTCCCGCAGTTCCGACAAGTCCAGAACGTGTTGTGCGCGAGTGAACGCAACATACAGGAGGCGGAGTTCGTCATCGTCGAGACTCAGACGGCCATCAATGTATTTGAAGAGGAAGTCATTTACGACCTTGACCCGCTTCCACTCAAGGCCCTTCGCCCGGTGGACCGTAGAGATTACATAGTCCGCGCCCGCCTCGGGGGTGAGGCGTTGCGCCAACGAGCGCAGATAGTCGGTGCCGAGTTCGTCGACGATGCGCACGATGGGCAGCAGGTCCGCACCTGCCGCGCTGCGGGCGAACGACTGCGCTTCTTTCCACGTCTCAAACAGGGAAAACGCCGCCGGCCTGAACGCCCGGCGTCCCGCGAGCAGCATGTCGGCACCATCGGCGTACGCGACGATTTCGGCGGCGCTCATCCGGATCGACGGTCTGTGACCTGACTCGATGCCTGCCGCAAGATGCCAGATGGCCGATATGTTCTTGCGGCAGAGGATCGCATCGACGGGAGGCGCGATGGATGGATCCTCGACCATGATCGACCCGATAGTGCTTTGCCCGCGAACAGGCGCGGTTTCGCCCAGCATTTCCAGCAGTCGACTCGCGAGCGCGGCGAAGGTTGGACCAAACCGGAAAGATTCGGTCAACGCCTGTACTGGAGCATCGATCTGCGCCATTGCGTTAATCGCCCCGCGCCATTCGTAGATCTGCTGATAGGGGTCGCCCACGTAGACGATCTGGGCATGGCGCTGGCGGTTCAGTAGCCAGAGCATCACGCCATCGCTGTCTTGCGCCTCGTCGAACAGGATGAAGTCCGCATCGATGCGTGGGTTGCCTTGCGCCCAGACCTTCAGATAAACATCCGGGATGATCGCGCTGCGGCCGCGCGGGTCCGTGCTCTCGCCCCAGAGGCGTTTAACGTATGGCGCCAGTCCGTCTCGCAACCAGTCTGCGGCCCTTGCGTCGATCTTTTCATCGACGGGGACGTGGACAGGCAGCGGGGCATCATCCGCCGAACGGCAAAACCGGCCGAGCCCATCTTCGATCATCCGGCCAAGTTCGAACGGGCCCAGTTCTACAGTTTTGCCCGTGACGAGCGGGACTTCAAGATGCCCCAGACCGAAGCGCGCCGCGAGCTCATGCGGCGGTTCCGCTGGCAGTCCGACTCGCGCAGTCAGGGCGGGCGGAGCCGAGCGGTACGCGAGGGAATGCACGGTTCCCGTCGCAACGTTCGGCGGAAACCCGCGCCGCGCGTGTTCGGCAATCTGCCGGTTGAACGCCAGATAGGTGCCGCGCCGGTGGGTAAGACGCCCGGCGACGAGCCGCAGGGTGGATGTCTTTCCAGCGCCCGCGTAAGCCTTGATTTTCAGATTGCCGCCGCCCACGACGGCATCGACGATCGCTTGCTGCTCCGGTGTCGGGGTGATCTGACGGGCCATGGAATGGTTAAGCTTGGCTAGGCCGCTAGTGTGCCTGCAAACGCATCGCGATGCGCGAGATTTTGGGATACAAAAAGAACATCCCGCGCGAGGTGGGCCTGAACATTCCCGACCCATATAAACGGGCGCCTTACGCACGCGAATTGCTCCTGGCTGGCGCCACCCAGCTGGCCGACGAATTGCTCCTCGATGGGCTATCGTGGGTGTACGTGTGCGGCGAGGAGGCGGGCGTGTTCTACTTTTATCTCATTGATCCGGTCGGGCGCACGGTCGTGAAGGTGAATGACGGATTCGACAGGGCTGCGGAACTGACGAACTGCGAAGCGCCTGACCTGGACACCCTGTGGCAAGACGCAGCGGAGCCGGATTCGTCGGTTGATATTGCATACGACCCGAACGCCGAAGATCAGCCCGCTTTCCGTCTGAAGATTACGCGCGGCAGCGCGACGATGGAACGCCTTGTCGCTGGCCGGGCGGTCCTGATGCTGTGCGGTGCAGTGCCGGACGACATCGCGCAGCAGTTGTCGGCGGCAGAGGCGGTTCGGGAAGCCATCGGCTTTGTGGGCAAGGTCCGGACCGACGTCGCCGCGTGGCTGAAGTCCGGTGCGCCCGATACTCGCGCGCCTGCCCGGCGCAGCGCAGTCTCTGGCCACGCCCGGAAACACCGTCACGGCACGTCCCGACGGCGCTAGCCGTGCGTCCGGTCAGGCGCGCTTGCGATGCTCGAACGAGTCGCCCCCGCGAAAGCGCTCGAGCCGGTCACTCGCGTCTGCGATCACGGCGAGCGGCGCCCGTCGCAACTGAGCGTCGTAAGTGGTGACGATTACAGCGAATTGCTGAAACCCTTCTTTTTCCAGTAGCCAGGTGCCCGATTCGCGACCGCGGTCAAACGCCGCGCAGATGACGCCCTCCGCTTCCCGCATCTGCTCGAACGTCGCCTCTGCGTAGCCCGCCTCTGCGAGCAACCCGGTGAGGATCATGACCTGGCAGAGGGTCTGCGCCGCTGTAGCACTGCCGTGCCCCAGGCGCATTGCATCGAGCGCGACGTGAGCCTGAAGCGCCAGGCGATCGGCTTCTGCGCGCGGCATGGGCAGGAGCAGTGCGCGATTGCGGCGTGCGCGGGCGGCCTGGCTGGTTCGCGCGAACGGTATGGGTCTGGCCATAGGAGACTTAAAAGGGGCTGCGGTCGAATGCTACCGCACCCGACGCGTGGTGATGCGTCGATGCGGACACTGCGCAACAGTGTCCCCTCAAAAAGGACAATGTAACCGTCGCCTTACCAGGCTATACTGTGTTTTTATACAGTGTTTTATGGGGAGAGTCATGAGCGCCGTCATGCTACCCGAAGCGATACACCCCGACCTCTGGACAGGAAACCAGTTGGCCCGCGCTGCATCGCGGGTCGTCCCTTGCGGCGATGATGCACTTGCAGCGGAATTGCCCGGCGGCGGCTGGCCACGCGGTGCGCTGACCGATCTGCTTGTCCAGCAGACCGGTTGCGGCGAACTGCGTCTTTTGCGCCCCGCCTTCGAGCGCATTGGATCGAAACCGGTCGTACTCCTGCAGCCGCCGCACAACGTCCAGCCGACCGCGTTCGCATGGTGGGGCCTGGATCCGTCCAATCTGATGATGGTGAAAGCGCCGAAGACGGCCGACGCGCTGTGGGCTGCCGAGCAGATTTTGCGTGCGGGCACCTGTGGCGCGCTCGTATTCTGGCAGCAGCATGTGCGGCCCGAGGCGGTGCGGCGACTGCATCTGGCCGCGCAAACGTCCGAGTCGCTCTTTTTCATGGTGCGACCGCTCGCGACGACACGTGACGCCTCGCCTGCCCCGTTGCGCCTTGCGGTCCGTGCGGCCAAAGGCGGCGTCGATGTCCAGTTTCTAAAGCGCCGCGGCCCCGCCCGCGATGAACCGCTGTTCGTCGCCCTGACGCCCTCTCCAATCCTGAACGTAAAACGCAATGCAATTGTGGATAGGCGTCCATCTCCCGTTGTTGTGCCTCGAAGTGTTCCGGCCGAAGTGGTTGCATGAGCCCGATGACGGCGCAGGTCTTGCCGTGCTCGAAAAGGAGCGCGTCATTGCCGCCGACCCGTGCGCGCGCGCAGCCGGGGTCTGCATCGGCATGCGGCGCGGCGGCGTCCTGACGCTCGCGCCGGCGACCGTCATGCAGGAGCGCGACAGTGCGGCCGAAGTCAACGCGGTGCGCGACATGGCCACAGGTCTGCTGAACCTGTCACCACAGGTCGTGATCGCCGAGGAAAGCACGGTGCTCGTCGACGTCTCAGCGAGTCTGCGACTGTTTGGCGGCATCCGGTCGATGCGTCGCATGGCGCGCCGGGTCGTCGACGCAATGGGTCTGACGGCCACGATCAGCGTCGCACCAACGGGACAGGCGGCATGGCTCCTTGCGCGGTATCGCGGCGGCGTTGCGCTGTCGCACTCCTCGCTGTCGCGCGCCCTCGCGGGATTGCCGGTCAGCCTGCCTACACCCGCTCGACGTCATCGCGAGTGGCTGACGGGTATCGGCTGCGAGACGGTCGGGCAACTGATGCGACTGCCCCGTGCAGGACTGAAAAAACGATGCGGTACGGCACTGCTCGATGTGCTGGACCGCGCCAACGGAGTGGCACCAGAAGTGTACGAATGGTATGAAACGCCGCCGACTTTCCAGGCGCGCGTCGAACTGCCCGATCGCATCGAGCACGCAGAAGCGTGTCTCTTTGCGGCCCGCCGGCTCGTTGTCCAGCTAACAGGCTGGCTGTCGCAGAGGCAGCTTGCCGTCACGCGCATCGCGCTGCTGCTCGAACATGAGCGCGGCCGCGAAGCGATTGCACCGACAACGATCGAGGTGGCGCTCGCCGAGCCAACGTGGCGCGAGGATCACCTGATGCGCCTGCTAAAAGAACGGCTGGGCCGCGTCATACTCGCCGCGGCCGTCATCGCGTTGCAGCTCGTCGTACAGGAAGTGAAAGAGGCAGAGCCGGCGTCGGACTCACTGTTTCCGGAGCCGGGCGGCACCGCTGCTGATCACGCGCGACTACTTGAACTGTTGGTCGCCCGCCTTGGCCCGGAGAACGTGCTGAAGCCCGCGCCGGTAGCCGACCACCGGCCCGAAGTCGCCGCGCGCTGGGTGCCCGTCACGGACAAGACAAAGTACGTCGCGCCGGCGACGGACACCCCCCGCCCCGCATGGTTGCTGGAGTCGCCGATCAAGCTGCTGATGCGCGGCGAGCGACCGTTTTACGGCTCGCCATTGCGCACCGTGTCATCCGGCGAGCGCGTCGAGGCAGGCTGGTTCCAGGGGGAGCCGGTGACGCGCGACTACTTCGTCGCCGAGTCCGACGACCACATCTGCTACTGGATCTATCGCGAGCGGATTGGCGCCGTCGATGAGGACGAGCCACGCTGGTACCTGCATGGCCTGTTCGGATAAGTCATGCTGCCCGCTTCGTTCGGCCTGCCCGGCTATGCCGAATTGCAGTGCGCATCCAACTTCACATTCCTGCAGGGTGCTTCGCACGCCGAGGAACTGGCGACGCGCGCGGCGCAGCTTGGGTACGATGCAATTGCAATCACCGACGAATGCTCGCTGGCGGGCATCGTGCGCGCGCACGTCGCGGCAAAGGAAGCGGGCATCAAATTGCTCGTTGGTGCGCACTTTCGCGTCACGAATGCGGACGGCTCACCTGCGCTAGCCTTCACCGCGATCGCGCAGAACCGCGATGGCTACGGCAACCTGTCCGAACTGATCACGCTCGCGCGCACACGCTCAGCCAAGGGCACGTATGTCGTGTATCCGCACGATCTCGATCATCCCGATCCGCCGTACACACATCTGCGCGCGCTACCGGACTGTCTGATCATCCTGACGCCCGATTTCCCCGCTAAGGACTCGCGCCTCGACGCACAGGCGCAATGGGCGGCGCAGACGTTCGGCACCGATCGTTGCTGGATGGGGCTAACCCTGCACGCTCGCGCGCTCGATGACCTGCATCGGAATACCGTCTACGACGTCGCAGAAAGGCACAGGCTGAACGTCGTGGCGACTGGCCAGGTGCTGATGCATGTGCGCTCGCGCAAACCGCTGCAGGACACGCTGACGGCAATCCGCCTGAACCGCCCCGTGACCGAATGCGGATTCGAACTGGCACCGAACGCGGAGCAGCATCTTCGCTCGCGACTGCGGTTGGCCAATGTCTATCCGCCGGATGCGCTCGCGCAGACGCTAAGCATCGCGTCGCGCTGCACGTTCAGGCTCGACGAGCTTCGTTACGAGTATCCCGATGAACTCGTGCCACCCGGCATCACGCCGACCGCTTACCTGCGGCGCGAAACCTATCTGGGCGCTCATCGCCGCTACCCGCGCGGCATCCCGCACAACGTGCAGACGCAGATCGAGCACGAACTGTCGCTTATCGCCGAATTGAAGTACGAGCCGTACTTTCTGACGGTCTATGACATTGTTCGTTTCGCGCGCAACGAAGGCATCCTCTGTCAGGGTCGCGGCTCGGCGGCGAACTCGGCCGTTTGCTACTGCCTGGGTGTCACCGAGGTGGACCCCGCGCGCAGCAGCATGCTGTTCGAACGGTTCATCTCGAAAGAGAGGGCAGAACCGCCGGACATCGACGTGGACTTCGCTCACCAGCGCAGAGAAGAGGTTATCCAGTACATTTACAGGAAGTACACGCGCACGCGCGCAGCCCTTGCGGCGGCCGTCACCACCTACCGTCCGCGCTCGGCCATCCGCGATTCAGGGAAGGCGCTCGGAATCGACCCCGTCATCGTTGACCGGGTCGCAAAGGAGCATCACTGGTTCGATTCGAGCGCCGATCTGATAAATCGGTTTATTGCTAGCGGCCTCGATCCGGACACGCCGATGATCCAGCAGTGGGCGACGCTCGCCGCGACGCTGCTCGGCTTTCCGCGCCACCTGTCTCAACACACGGGAGGTTTCGTGATCGCGCGTGGCAAGCTCTCGCGTCTCGTGCCAATCGAGAACGCATCAATGCCGGACCGCTCCGTGATCCAGTGGGACAAGGACGATCTTGAAGCGCTCGGCCTCCTGAAAATCGACGTACTCGCGCTCGGCATGCTGTCGGCCATCAGCCGCACGCTCGAACTGGTCTCGCAGCAGCGCGGCGAGCCCTTCGAGTTGCAGGACATCCCGCCGGAGGATGAGGCAACCTACGACATGATCTGCGCGGCTGACACTGTTGGCGTGTTCCAGATCGAGTCGCGCGCACAGATGAGCATGCTGCCGCGTCTGAAGCCGCGCGAGTTCTACGATCTGGTTATCGAAGTTGCACTTGTTCGACCTGGACCTATTCAAGGGGGAGCCGTTCATCCGTACCTTCGCCGGCGGCAGGGGCTCGAACCCGTCAGTTATCCGAGTCCGGAAGTTGAAAAGGCGCTCAAGCGCACGCTCGGCGTGCCGATCTTCCAGGAGCAGGTCATGCAGGTGGCGATGCTGGCTGCGGGCTTTAGTGGCGGCGAGGCCGACCAGCTTCGCCGCGCGATGGCGGCCTGGAAGCGCAAGGGCGGATTGCAGCACTATCACGACCGCATCGTTGAAGGGATGCTCCAGCGCGGCTATGACCGTGAGTTCGCCGAGTCGATCTTTGCGCAAATCCAGGGCTTCGCCGAATACGGGTTTCCAGAGAGCCACGCGGCGAGCTTCGCGCTGCTCGTCTACGCCAGCTGCTGGCTCAAACGGCATGAGCCAGCCGCGTTCCTGTGCGCAATGCTCAACAGCCAGCCAATGGGCTTCTATTCACCGTCGCAACTGGTTCAGGATGCGAAGCGCCACGGAGTCGGCGTGCTGCCCGTAGACGTGACTGTCAGTGACTGGGACTCAACGATGGAAGGCGACGGCAGCATGGTCCCTGTGCGTCTCGGCATGTCCATGATCCGCGGCATGCGTGAGGAAACCGCGCGGCGCATCGAAGCGGCGCGTGCGGTGATGCCGTTCCGTGATATCGCGGATCTCGCAAACCGCGCACAGCTCGACCGCCATGACCTGCAGGTACTCGCGGCTGCAAACGCGATGAAGCCACTCGCGGGCGACCGGCGGCAGGCGCTATGGGAAGCCGTCGCAGCCGTTCCGGAGAAGGACCTGTTGCGTGCGACGTCGCGGAGTGAGGAAGCGCCGGCGCTGACGGCACCCACGGAAGGCCAGGACCTGATCGCCGACTACCGTTCGACCGGCCTGACGCTCGGACGCCATCCTCTCGCCCTGCTGCGCAAGAAGCTGCTATCGATGCGCCTGATGCCCGCCGAAGCGCTCGCGCGATATCGCGACGGCCAGCTCGCGCGGGCTTGCGGCATCGTCACCGTACGTCAGCGCCCCGGCACGGCTAACGGCGTAATGTTCATGACGCTCGAGGACGAGACAGGGTCCGTCAACATCATCGTCTGGCAGTCGGTACTCGAACGGCAGCGACGTGAAGCGCTCGGCTCATCACTGCTCGCGGTCTACGGCGTGTGGCAACGTCAGGGCGATGTAAAGCATCTCGTTGCACAACGGCTCGTCGACGTATCGCACCTGCTAGGCGAACTGCCGACGGCAAGCCGGAATTTTCACTGAACTCAACGGAGAGAAAAGATCGATGGAAAACTACAACGTGCTGTTCGATGCGCAGGCCGCCGTCGAGGCGGCGCTTCCGGACGTAGTTGCGCGGCACCGCAGCAAGGGCGTCCTGACGTGGAAGCTGATCCACCAGATCGAAGAAGAGGTGTTGACGGAGGTCCGCGCGGGCGGATTGTTCAGCACGCGTCTGCTGCAGATGATCTGCGCGCCTGCCGCCCTCTCCTACCCCAACGACGACAGGCCGGTTTCGTTTGAAGGCCACGACTTCGTACCGATCGTGTTTTCGGCGATCGACCGCGCATGGCGAATGGTACATTGAGCGTGTGCTGGTGGAACGACTCATGCTGCCCAGACCTTGTCCAGAAGGAGGCATCCCATGTGTTTCAAAGATCCAGAGAAAGGCATTGCCATATTGCTTGAGATGATTGGCGATCTGAAGAGCGCGCACGGCCATACACCGCTCGAAGATTTCGAGCACTTCTGTACTTACTCGGGCCTGTCCGAAAATGACGTGGGCAGTCTCGCTTTCCTTTGGGCGAAGTACGGGTATCTGTCGGCGTGGAAGCCTGCCGACGAAACTGGGCAAAATAGCAAGGCTGCCTTAAAGGGAATGTCCCATCGGACAGAGGATGACGACGTCGCGGTCTGGGCGTTCAAATTGCAAGTGGGTATGCTGCTGCGCGACCTTCCGCCCGGAACAGTCGCAGAACTCGACGACGTATGTATCGCGTGGTGGAACGGCAACGATCTGGTTTTCGCGCACCTTCGCGACGACGACCCCGACCGGATTGAAGAGGAATTCGACCTCAACGATTGTGAATGGCAAGATCGGCGCGAGGGTTTTTGAGGCGTGGCTGAAGGAACCGAAGTACAGTTCGCGCGCCCAGGTCCGTGACTGGGTGTTGCGACAGCGGCAGCCATGAGACGCTAACCGGGTGCCGCGCGCTTTTACACTCCCGGCACCTTATCGCATCACTAGCGCGACGCTTGACATGCTGCGGTCTGCTGTAAAACGAAGGTGGGCCATCCTTCACAGCAGAGACGAAACATATGCGTCGACGAGAACCAAAGATCTATGCAACGCTCCGCCGCCGTTATTGCACTGAAGCCCTCATCAGAATGGGCTTCAAATACACGAGTACGAGTGGTTCCACGCTCGTCATGCTGGGCGCGTTTCGCACGCTCTATGCGACCGCATCGCGAGACGGTGAATTCTGGCGGGTGACGCCACTTGTCGGGCCGCGCATCTGGCGACCGAGATGACTCCGCGTCTGCGGTGCGCGCCAACTCCGCAAATCGGTGTGCAATCGACGGGAACGTTGCGCGATTGGCAATGACACGTCCCTGTGCCGATAAGCGGCCGTTGGCGACCTCACCCGATCGGCTACAAATCGAGCGCACTAGCGATGAATAACGTGCGAGACGTCGGGTGCATTTTTTAATCCGGAGCACGCGCGGCCCCCATTGATTTTAGCTCGGCGACTTCCTAAGCTTTACAAGATGTCTCTGTGTGGGGATGGGACCATGTGCCTGCAGATAGCCGCGAGTACATTCTTTAAGCTCAACAGAGTCACCACATTTCTGTTCGTCACGAATGACGGAATTCCAGTGCCCGAACTATCGGCAATGGATTTCTCGTTCGATTTCCCAGTAGACGACTTCAATACCCTGACCAACGCATTTTCGCTCAACGTTGAGTTGGAGCCCGGGGGTAACCTCTTAGACGTCGGGCCGTCAAATCAAAGCGAATTGGCGCCCCGGGTGCCGGGACTCTACCAGGTGGGCTTCGTGCCGGGATCACGGCCTCCCAAACCGCTTCCCTGGGAATTCGACTGGCCAATCGGCTTTTATATGTGCATTGTGACCGTCAAGGCGCAGGTCCTTGCCTCTCAGCCCTCTGTCGACTTCGAGGGTGGCATTCCCCGCGTAGTGAAGCCCGGTGTGTTTGTGACGAAGAACGCCAGCACTCTGATCAGCTTCAGTGTCATCTAGGCTGCGCATTGGACATCGTCAATGGACGTGAGGCATTTAAAAACGAAAGGCCGTCCGGTGAGTATCGCGGATGCACGCGTGTTCCAACTGACGGTGCGAATGGGCGCTTTTGTGGGCGGATGGGCGACGCACCGACTGACGCTCAACCGGCCGCGCGAACAGATCGCCGCATTCTCTCGGTTATTTCCTGTTCGGGCGCAGCAACGCTGTCGCTTGACCGCAGCCTGGCCTCCTCGATGCCATTCTTGACATTCCAATCGGATGCGCCGCGGAGTTTTGACAAATCGTCCCACCGGACGGGCATCGACACCGGAAGGCCGGGCCTCGCACGCGGCGACAAGGCGATCGCCGTTGTCGCGCCTTTCCCGTTTCGCAGATAATCCACGAAGATCTTTCCGATCCGATTTCTCGGACCTGATACCGCCGAAAAACGTTGCGGAATGATCTTCGCAAGATGTCGCGCAATCGCGTGACTGAATCCCTTAACCTCCTCCCACGTATGGACCGGTGCAAGCGGCACGATGATATGCACGCCCTTCCCTCCGCTGGTCTTGCAGTGCGACCGAAGTCCTAGTTCGTCCAGCACGACCCGCGTAAGCGTGGCGGCTTCAACCATCACGCTCCAGCCGAGTTGCGGATCGGGATCGAGGTCGAGTATGAAGCGGTCAGGATGGTTGAGATCTGGTGCGGTCGCGTTCCACGCGTGAATTTCGATCGTGTTGAGTTGGGCAAGCTCAAGCAGTGCTTCTCGCGTATTCGCCACCAGTAGCTGCGCATGACCAGGGTGCATCGACGGCGGCAACTGCGTAACCGCTTTCAGGCGCTGCCCTTCCGCGTGTTTCTGATAAAACATTTCGCCCGCGATGCCATCAGGCGCACGCACTATCATCAGTGGTCTGTCCTTGATGTGCGGCAAAAGGTAATCAGCGACGGCATCGAAGTATCGAACGACATCCGCTTTCGTGAAACCCGTCGATGGATCAACGATGCGCGAGGCGTTGGTGATTGTCTGTCCGCGCACGCCAGAGCCTTCCGCACGACGGCTACTTGTCGCTGATGCGGGAACCGGCTTCTCTTCTTGGACTTCCCCCGCCTCCTTGTCCTCGCGAAGAGCCTTCAGGACGCCGTGACGGATCTCCCCAGCCGATGTCCATTCGAGGAACGATACTTCGACGACTACTTGTGGCCGCATCCAGACGAGGGCGCGGCCGCGCTCAGGCTTCGGCGGGTTAAAAAAAGGCGGCTCGTCAACTGGCTCCAGACGCGCGTGCAACTCGCGCATCTGCGTGGGTCGCAACGTAGCCTTGACCGAGCCTGCGTAGCGGAAAGAGCCGTCACGCTCGTACACGCCGAGCAACAACGAACGAATGCCTGTATCCGCGCCTGCCGTTCTGCTAATACCGCCGACGACGAACTCCTGGCGTTTGAGGCACTTGACCTTGATCCAGGCGGGCGAACGGCCCTCCGTATAGGGACGGTCAACACGCTTGCCTATGAGCCCTTCGAGGCCCATCCGGCAGGCGGAATCGAGCAAGGACTCGACGCCCTCGGTGAACGTGTTGCTAAGCCGTATGTGTGCGTCGTCGACGGTGGCAAGCAACTGCTGCAACGCGGCCCGCCGGTCGCCAAGTGTCGCTTGCCGAAGGTCGCGGCCATCGAGATACATCATGTCGAAAGCGAAAAACGTCAGGCCGGCGGTGCGTCGCCGGGCGAACGCATTCTGCAGCGCCGAAAAGTCCGGAATGTCGGCCTTGTTGAGCGCCACCACCTCGCCGTCGATCCACGCCTGGCGGACGGGCAGCCGGGCAAATGCTTCGGCGAGCGCGGGCATCCTGTCAGTCCAGTCGTGTCCGTTGCGGGTGAACAATGTCACGACGCCGTTGTCGATGCGGCAGAGCATTCGATACCCGTCGAACTTGATCTCGTATGACCAGTTTGGGCCGACTGGCGGGCGATCGACGAGCGTAGCAAGTTGCGGCCGGATGATGTCCGGCAGGCTGTCCACCTGGCTCTGGGCCGCCTGATCGGCTACTCTCGTTCTACGCGCCACCTGCTGCACCTCCCGAAATCTACGGCGTCGCACTGACTGTTCCAGCCAGGCGCGCTGGCCGGGAAATTGCTGCTACCGGAGCGCCTGCCAACGGGAGAAAGCCATGGCCGCTCCGCGTTCGATTGCCTCGATGACGATCAGCTTCGGGCTTGTGTCGATTCCTTGCCGCATGTTCTCGGCAACGGAATCCAAGTCTGCCGTCAGCTTTAACATGCTGCACAAGGATTGCGGCGCGCGGGTGCGTCAGCAGCTCTACTGCCCCGCCCATCAGGCCGTCATCGAGCGCTCGGATACCGTCAAAGGATACGAGTTCGAGAAGGACAAGTACGTCGTCTTCGAGCCGTCTGAGCTCGAGGCCTTCGAGGCGACCGCCAGTCACAGCATCGACATTGTCGCCTTCCTTCCGGCCGACGCGATTGATCCGATCTATTTTGACAAGGCTTACTATCTCGGCCCCGACAAGCGCGGCGCGAAGCCGTACCAGCTACTCGCACAGGCGATGACCGAAACCGGAACCTGCGCGCTCGCCAAGTTCGTGATGAAGGGAAAACAGAACGTCGCACAGGTGCGTGCCGGACCGGACGGGCTCATCCTCCAGCAGCTTTTATACGCTGACGAGGTACGGGCACAGTCTGCGATCGGCATTGACAAGCCGGCGGTGCAGCCGGCGGAACTGAAGCTCGCCGAACAGCTTATCGAGCAGTACCGCGTCGATTCGTATGACCCGACGCAGTTCAAGGATGAGGAAAAGGAGCGCCTGCTCGCCGCGATAGACCAGAAAATCGCGGGAAAGAAGATCACCCTGCAGCCCGCCGCGCAGCCCGAGGGCGCGGAGATCATCGACCTCGTCGAGGCTCTACGGGCGAGCCTGAAGGGACAAGGTGGGGCGGTGAAGCAAAAACCCGATGCCGCCGCTGTCACCGAGCCGGCCGCGCCGAAGCAGCGGAAGTCGGCACGCCGCACTACGACCGCCGACGCGCCCGCGCCGGCGCGCAAGACGGGAACCCGCAAATAGCATGACCCGCGAGGAACGTTTTCGCATGCGGGACGTGCAGCGGATGCTGGGCGTCTCGCGAACCGTCATAACGCAACTCGTCGCGGGCGGCTTCGTCCAACCGGCGCGCGGCCGCGGCAGGGAGACGCTGTTTTCTTTTCGCGACGTCGTCATGTTGCGCACCGCCCATTCGTTGCGAAAGGCGGGTATTCCGCCGCGCAAGATCGTGCGAGCACTGGAAAACCTGCGCGCGACCTGGTCGCCCGGCAAGGACCTGACGGCTATCCGGATCACGGCTGTGGGCGCCGACGTGGCAGTGCAAGACCGCGACGGGCCGTGGGACGCCGAGACTGGCCAGTTGCTGCTGGCCTTCGAGCCGACGCCCGCCGGCGACGTTTCGGGCAACGTCACCGAGCTTCTAAAGCGTCGCGCGCCGGACGAATTTGCGGACGCGGCCGCGAAGGAAGCCGTAGGCGATCTGGAGGGCGCTGAAACCGGCTACCGGCGCGCCATTGAGTCGGACCGGACCTATCTGGACGCCTACCTGAACCTCGGATGCCTGCTGTCCGAGAGTGGCCGCTACGACGAGGCCATCGAGGTCTGGCGTAAAGCCTTGCTGGAAAATCCAGAGCACCACCTGCTGCACTTCAATCTCGGCGTTGCGCTGGAAGACGCCGGCCGCCTCGAACAGGCGCTCATTGCCTACCGGCACAGCATTGAACTGAAGCACGACTTTGCCGACGCGCACTTTAACGCGGCGCGCATCCATGAGGAACTGGGCCAGCAGACCCAGGCAATCCGTCACTACAACGCCTATCGGACATTGAACCGCGACGGTTGATGGGCTTCCGAGCCCATCGGGCATCGGGCTTGCTGGCCCCTTTTGCAGACAACCAACGAAGGGAGGCAGGTCATGGCAGAGCAGCACAAGCCCGGTGAGATCGTCAAAACGTCCGGGATTTACAAGGTTGTGCACGAAGGCGACAGCAAGGCAGCGTTCGAAGTGACATGCGTCGAGGGCGAGCATTTCCCGCCGACACGCACCGGCAAAGGCGCTGTCTATGAACTTGTGCACGGTGCCACGCATTCGCACAAGCACAGCGAACTTGGCAGCGGCGACAAGTGACAGACGGAGGCGAATAAGTGGCTAGCGGAGACGCTGGCCGATGGCGGCGACGGGCGGCTCTTGCGAGCCGCTCAAATCGCGCTTTCACAGGTTCCCGCAGTTCGCGCCGCTGACACAGGCGCGGTCAGCGCCGTACAGGCGGGGGCTGCTCGAGTTCCAGGGGATCGTCTGGATCCATGCGAGGAAGGGCCACCAAGGGATTGCGGCGGCGACAGACCGGGCAGATAAAATAAACGCCCTCCTCGTCCATCTCTGGCAAGGCGACCTGCAGCGTCACCATCATCCGACAGCCGGTGCATATCCACATGGCGGCCTCCGCGCGTCAGCTGTCTTTATAGTTCACGCGGACGATATGTGGGAAGCGGGTAGCGGCTAGCGGCTAGCGGCTAGCGGCTAGCGGAGACGCACGCATGACCGTTCCAGTTCAGGAGAGTCGGCTTGCGACCCGTTGCCGACACTCGACGATGCGACAGTCCGGTGTCAGCTTTTAGCGTATTACTGCCATCGCCCTGGCGTCGTCCTTTCGGATTTTGGTCCTAGTTCTCCAGTGTCCCTGTATTCCCAGGTACACATCGCGCCATCCGTCGCTGGTTCCTTTTCGTTGCGCTTCCGGCTGTTCGCTCTACTGTTCGCTTGACGTGCGTCAATCTCGAGCACTGGCCCCGTGCCATTGTTAATCAACTGGAGAGCGCAGGCGGGGCCGGTCATGGATCAGATCCTGTTGAGCGAGGCTAAGGATGGCACCGCGACGCATTTTCCCTCGCGGCTGGAGCGGCGCGCGCTCGGGAAACAGCTCCGCGGAGACTGTTCGCGCGATTTGCACGGCACGTGGAAGTGCACTGTCGATCGTCCCGACCCCGTCTATCTTGTCCAGCAAGCCAATGAGGGCCGTCTGCCCGAACTCGTTCCGCTTCGACACGGACGAATGGCTCAGTCGCCATTCACGTTCTATCGAGGCGCCGCGCTGAACATGGCGCATGACCTCGCTTCGCTGCCGACTCCCGGCATACGTGTGCAGTGTTGTGGTGACGCGCACCTTATGAATTTTGGCGGCTTCGCGACCGCGGAGCGCAACATCATTTTCGCGATCAACGATCTTGACGAGACCCTTCCTGCGCCGTGGGATTGGGACCTGAAGCGTCTTGCGGCCAGTTTCGTGATTGCCTGCCGTGACAACGGGCTAAGCGACTCCACCGCGAAGGATGCCGTTCTCGCCTGTGTGCGCTCGTACCGCGAGAACATGGCAACCTTCAGCGAAATGAGATCACTGGATCTCTGGTACCACGCGATTGAGGCGGAAGCGTTGATCGCTTCCATCGACGACCCGGCTCTGCGCCGCCGCGTGATCAGGAGGGTGGAGAAAGAGCGTGCAAGCAGCATGGCGGAAGTTCTTTTCCCGAAGCTCGCTTCCGGCAAGGGTGGGTCAGCGCTCATCAGGGACGAACGCCCCTCGATCTTCCATCCACAAGGCGAGAAACCCGGAACCCTTGAGTCTGCGATCAGGAAGGGCTTCAGCGGCTATCGGGAAAGCCTGACGCCAGCTCAGCGGATTCTCATCGACCGTTTCAAGATCGTGGATGCTGCGATCAAGGTGGTGGGGGTAGGAAGCGTCGGGACCCGCTGCTGGGTCGTCCTGCTAATGGACGGCGCGGGCGATCCGCTCTTCCTCCAGGTCAAAGAAGCGCGCGCCTCGGTGCTGGAAGCCTATGCGGGAAAGAGCGTCTACGGCAATCACGGGCAACGTGTCGTCAACGGCTATCGGCTGGTGCAACCCGCAAGCGATATGTTTCTTGGTTGGACAAAGGGGGAGCAAGGGTGGGACTATTACGTGCGCCAGTTGCGGGACGTCAAAATCAAGCCCGCTGTCGAGACGTTCGGCAAGGTCGAAATGATGGGCTTCGCCGACTGGTGCGGACAATCGCTTGCGCTGTCTCATGCCCGCTCTGGCGATCCGTCCATCATCAGCGGATATCTGGGAAAGAGCGATGAGTTCGACAAGGCCATCGCCGTGTTCTCGGTCCTGTATGCCGACCAGAACGAGGCCGACCATGCCAGGTTCAAGCAGGCGATCGTCAACGGCACGCTCAAGGTAGAATTCGATCCGCCTGAATGAACCCAACGGCAGACTCTAATCCCAGCGGGTGTTGCCCTACTAACCGGATGAAGATTCGAACCAGTCTCGATTGCGGAACGGGCGCGATCATCCAGAAGACGAGCCCTCCAGGCGCATCGCCAACAGCCTCAGTGGCCTGCACTTCTCGCTGCAGTGCGATGCAGATGTCGGTCGCGCGATCAACCGCGCGGCGCGAAGGGAGCATGAAGCCTTCCCACCGGCCACGCCAAATATGAGGCAGCGGGCGCGTCAGCCGGTACGGCGACACCGATCGCCTCACAGAGTAGTCCGATGTACAAACATCCGGCCCGTGTAGTGCCCGGGTTCCCCCACGCCTGGCGGATAATGCGGCAAGTCACGAGCCACGACCCGCAGCGGCCCTCTGCTCAGGATCGTCATCGGGAACAAGCTTGTAGACGACCGCGTAACGGACCAGATCGACGTCGCTATGGAGCCCCATTTTCCCTATGATATTTGTGCGATGGGTGCTTGCGGTTTTCGGGCTTATGCCCAGAGTTCGCGCGATTTCGCTCACGGTCTGGCCGCATGCGATACGCAGGAAAATGTGGACTTCCGTGGGCGTCAGCCGCTCATGTGGCAAGCTGCCCTCAGCCACCGCGTCAAGCATCGGCTCGTCAGCTGCTTCGAGGTTCACATAAATGCCGCCTGAGGCGACCTTTCGCACAGCTGCAAGCAGTTCGTGTGCGGAGCTGGTCTTGACGACAAAACCTGAGGCCCCTGCCGCAAAACATAGCCTGGCAACGTTCGCTTTCGAAGACCTCGTAACAACAACAATCCTCGACATCTGGCCTGTCTGCCTGATTTCCCGGATAAGGTGCGTCCCGCTTACGCCCTGCATGGCGAGACCCAGCGTCAGCACGGCGGGCGACGCCGTTCGCACGAGATCCAGCGCGCCATCCCCGTCGGACGCCTCGCCCGCGATCTCGATGTCATGCGCAACCTCCAGAACGCTCCGGATTCCAGCGCGTACGACCGCGTGTGCTTCTGCTTATTCCGACTCTGATCATGAAGCGCTCACCATGACAACACTGCTTTGTGTTCCGGGCATTGTCCAATTTTAATAACCTGCTGGCTGGTCGGCAACGCCCCTGAGCGGTACCGCGCCAGCATTCCGTTTCACCTTGCGAACCGTATTCAGGGCCAGTATGAAATAGGTGTTGCTTACCGTTACTGTAAGGGACACACTGACTCAGGAAGTCCATTCAGCGAAGTTGAACCTTTGAGGATGTATGGGCCTTGGAATGGACGTCGCCTGCATCGGCCTCGAAAAGACGCCGGAGATCGAATCAGCGGCCGCACAGGCACTTCTGACGCTCCTTCGTTTCGCCCACGAAGTCACACGCTGTAGTCTGGCTGTCACCGCGACGGACGCCGGCTATGTCACCCGGCTCGAAGTATTCTCGTCCCGGCGCGAGCCGATTCTGATCGAGCACTACCGCAGCCCCAATCTTCTGCGCTGCATCGATCGGGTTTTCGTCGAAACGGGAGCCCGATTGTTAGCACTCTCGTTCCGTTGAGCACCACCATGGGCGTTATGCTGGCGAACGCATTCCCGCTTGACCGTTGTCCGTCGAACGGTCGGCGCGCGAAGGTCCGTAGCCAGGTGGGGACTTGACGCTCAAATGTCCGTGCAATCGTGTGGGTCATCGACTGCTTATGGCCCGCATACGGTCCGACGGTGAGCCGACCACAGATGCTGTCGTCGGCCCGACTGCATCCGACAGAAGTCGATCCACAGCAGCCGGTCATGCACGTCGAGGGTGGCGGTCCGCTACCAGCCACTCGAACGCTTCCATTTGCAATTGAAGGTGCGCGAAGATCCACCGGTCTGTTGTACGCAAGCCGATACCGTGAACGTCGCGAATAGCCAAGTAGGCGGTTATGCCAAAGGTTCGCGTTCATTCAGACATCGCGTTGGGACGATGAGGAGTTCGCAACTGCGCAGAAAGCAGGAACTTGATCCCTCGAATAGATCTGTAGCGAGAAGAAGCATGTGAAGAAACTCGTCCTCGTATGCGCCTGTTATCGGTGAACAAACAACGCGTCCGACTTCCTCCATAGAACGGAGAACTGCCTGTCGCACGAACCTTGACACATGTCAATGCCGTGTCCGGCTTCGACCCGATGATGTTCGCTACGGTCGCTAAGTTTGAGGCGGATCATGACGGGACGTATTTTTGTCATCGGCGCATCGGAAGGTGGGATCGCGGCTATCTCGGCCTTGATTGCACAGCTGCCCGCCAATTTCCCGGCTCCGGTGTTTGTCGCACAGCACATCAGTGCCAGTAGCCTGGGCGGACTACCGCGCATCCTTGGCAGGGCGGGATGTTTGCCTGCTGCACACCCACGGAACATGGAGATCATCCAGAGCGGCAAGGTCTACGTGGCGCCCCCGGACATGCATATGCTCGTGCAACCCGGATACGTCTGCCTTTCGCGGGGACCGCGAGAGAATCACGTTCGTCCCGCTGTCGATCCCCTATTCAGGTCCGCCGCGAGCTCATACGGGGCGGCGGTCGTAGGTGTGATCCTGACGGGACACTTGGACGACGGTACGGCCGGTCTCATAGCCGTCAAGGACCGCGGTGGCATTGCGATAGTGCAGGATCATGCCGAATCCGTCGCTCCGTCGATGCCTCGGAGCGCGCACGCTCACGTTTGCGTCGACCATTGCTGCACGTTGTCGGAAATGGGCGCGATTCTCGTAAATCTGGCGAGTGACGACGTCGGTTCACAAGGGGCAGATGCCAACCCGCTTATCGAAGTCGAAACGCGTATGGCGGCGGGCGAGTTGAACCTGGCCGACTGGTCGCAGTTTGCGAAACTTAGCGTGCCTTCCGGGCTGAGCTGTGCCGATTGCAGCAGTGCGCTTTTTGAAGTGCGAGACGATCGGCTGATCCGCTTTAGGTGCCGCGCCGGGCACGCATTCACGGCCCGGTGCCTGCTTGAGCAGCAGGCGCGGGCCCGAGAACGGGCGGTCGCCGGGTTGTATGGTCTGCTCACCGAAGAGGTCGCGCTTGCCCGGCGTCTGCTCGATTCAACTGCCGCCGACGACTCGTGCCTGCGGAATACCTTCAGCGACCGGGTCAGCCAAGCCGTGTCGAAGGTGGCACAGGCAGGGCAATGGCTCGACTCGCATGCCGGCCCGTAAAATGCGGGATGACCTTGGTGAATGCGAGCTGGCTGGCGCGGCTCCCGCGGCCGATGTGCAAGCCGCCAGACGTGAGGGTCGGTCTTTTGGAGAGGGCCCGCGCGGGTATGCATCGCCCCCCCGCGCGCTGCGACAGGCTCCTCACACAGCGAACACCACCATCGTTGCGCATACGGCGCTGGACGAATCCGAGATTCGGCGGGGAGTCGTTGACGATGAATTTGTCGGCTATCTACAAAGGCCGCGGGACCGGGCAGATCGTGGCGCCGCTTGCAAAGCTCGCACATTGCCGTCCTGCCAGGTTGTTCAGGCAACCAAATCATCTAACCGTGTGTTGGGCCGAAAAACCGGACGGTCTCCGCATCGCCTCGCCATACCGATGGAACGGCGCAAGCGCTCTTCGCGGCGCGATTGGACCTCGCCCAACGAGTGGGACAGGCGAGTCCTGTACTCATACCCGTCGTCTCACCTCGGTTGGTGACTGGCCGATGAATCGACGGAATACTTTTGCCAGCCGGTCGCTGGTGCGAAATCCCG
>NZ_JACFYJ010000096.1:0-32744 GCF_037126505.1 Paraburkholderia bengalensis | reverse complement strand
GATCGAGAGAGGCGACCCGCCGCCCGCCCGTGGACAACCCGCGATTCAACGCTTAACGGAGGCTAGCTCACATCAAATCTCTAACTGCAAATCCGTCCGATATTCGCATCAGCAAAGGCAAGTCATGACCCCGCGCCCAGGCGCAGCAGGATTGTGCCGATCAGCGATCGGCAACTCAGGTCGACAAATTATCAGCGCTCGCCGAGGCAGGCATGTAACGACGGGACCGACTCCGCGGAAGCGCCGGACCCGGAACGTGGTCTACCGGTTCATGTACGTAACGACCGCAATCGCTCGCCGGCGCGGGCGCGCAGAACGGAGGGCAAGACGATGTCAAAGAGCAGGTGTTCGCTGCTGGCGATGATCGGATTTTTCGAGCGCCGTTACAAGCCAGCAATCTGTTTCCGATGTTGAGGAAGTCCCGCGTTACAGGTTCCCAAACGAATGCTGGTGAAGGGAAATGGGGACCCAGATTATGCGATGGCCCGTTGGGCAGGACTGGTGGCCAGCCGTATAAAGACCGTTTCCAATAGAGTCCATAGGGGCGACTGTCGCCCTCGATCGATGTAGGGTACACGCGCGCAGCGGCGCGGCCATAGGACGCATTGCATAGAAGATCGGTTGCATCCCGACCGCACAGTTATAACAGTTTCAGTCGACGGGCGAACGCGCGCCTAACTGCCTGCGCGGATCTCTGCACCAGATGCTGCGCGGCGCAATAGTACAAACCGATTTGTTTGCGCGATCGAAGTACCGTCGCCGTTTCTGGCGGGGAACCTGGCCGGATCAGCTAGCCAGCACCACGGCCGTCGAGCGCCAGGTCCGAACGGACGGCGGTGGCGCACATCCCGATTTCCGGTAAGCGCATCAACGACCTGCAGCCTTTCATCTACGACTACGTCAGGCAGGCGCCTCGATCCGCATCCCGCACGGATTCAAGCCGATGTCCGACGGGAGGTCGCTCCGCTTACGCGGCCTCTGCTCGCGCAGACAGATTATCGAACGCGCTCCCCGCCGCGGGACTCCATTGCAGTGCAGGAGCTGTTCCCCGCCAATCGTTGTGTGCCCAAGTATCACCGGAATGCCGACTACGCGCTTCTAGATATCCCGGCGGCGCTCTGGCCGGCGGGGTGCCGCTCGCCGGTTCCCATGTTTCTACGAGACAACTTTACGCAATCGGCGCCCGTTTACGGACGGCCTGCCGTTCAGTGCACTGACCCATGACGTCCGCCACCGCCCCAGTAGTGGCCACCGCCGCCCCAGCCACTCCCGCCACCGCGCCATCGGTATCCGTGGCCAGTCCAGCTGCCTCCGTGCCCGTGGCCCCAATAGCCGTGGCCGCCCCAGCCTCCGTGGCCCCAGTGGCCATGATGGCCTCCGCCGTAACAGCAGCCACCCCAATAGCCGAAGCTCAGCGACAGCGAAGGTCCCCACCACGGCCAGCCGTAGTACGGATACGCGACGGGATAATACGCCGGCTCGACGAAGACCGGCGCGGCGGCTGCGAGATAGGTGTTCGTCGATGCAGTCGCATCTGAAGCTGTGCCAGATGTGGCGGCATCGGGCATCGTGAATGGATATGGCTGCGTCACGGCCGCCGGTACATCGCCGTATGGAACGTAGCCGTAGGGCGCATAGTAGTAGCAACCGGCCAAACATGCGGACAGCGCGACCGCCGCACCCGCGCCTCGTGCGCGCGGCACTGCATCAAGCGCTTTCATGACGTGCTCCCTGCCGCGCAACGCATGCGCGGCGCGCTCTCTTACAATAAGCCTATGACAGCAAGCCCAGTGCCACTTTCCACACAATTCATCGCCGGTGCGTCTGCGCCCCTGTATTTACGACCATCCCCTTCCTGGAGCGACTCGAAGCCTTCCGTTGTGGTTCAGAGTGGTAACCCGGGAGCGGCCATTGCTGCGCAACTAATCCCTGCCCGGGAGCACTGCTCTGAATACATCGAGCAGTTCCTCGGGAGACCCGTCACTATTCACAGATGGAGGTCATCATGAGCAATCTTCCAGGTGACCAGGTGGTCGTCTCACAAAGCGCCAGTTTCGAAGCTCTGTCCGACATGTGGACCAAGGCGTTTAGCTGCATCGAGAAGCTGACGGAACTGAACTTGCGGGCGACCCAGTCGACGCTTGCCGAAAATCAGGCGATCGCGCGCGCGGCGTTGTCAACCGGCGACACGCAGGAGCTGTTCGCGTTGCAGACCAGACGGGCGCAAGCGGCCATGGAAGAAGTACAGTCGTACTGGCGGCATGTGTACAACATCATGTCCGGCGCCCAGGCAGAACTGGCCGCGAGCGTGGAGTCACACTTCAAGCAGCGACAGCACGACGCGCAAGTCTTTGTCGAGACTGTGGCGAAAAATGCACCGGCGGGGACGGGGGCTGCCGTGAATGCATTGCAATCTGTTATCACGGCCGCGAACGAGGCCACGAACGCGACGATTGAAGCCAGCAAAAGAGCGGCTGAACAGGCGCAGGAAATCGCCAGGAATAACGGCGCAGCCGCAGCCTCCGCTTCAAACGGGGTGATCAAACAGGCCGACCAGGCCCGGACTGCAACAAAGCGGTGAACCGATATGGGGCGACGCGACCTCGAGGTGCGCGTTGCCTCGCGCCGCGTGCGGGTAATGGCTCGAGGTTCGCCCGTCGATCCTCGGCCAAGGTCACACTTCGAGCGCCCTGGCCGGCGGATGATCGACAAACTCAAAGCCATACTCGTGCGGATCATCGAAGACATAGGGGAAAGTCTCGGCGATGATCCACTGCATGTAGTAAAGGTCGGCGGCGTTGATCGTTCGCCACTGTTTCCGCACGCGAACCCGAACAGCAAGGAACCTTTTCAACGAATGGCCGATTTGCGACATATGCCGCTCGCTGGGCCACAAAATGCCCGCATGCCGACTGTGAACAGACGCCGGATCATGTCTGTTGGAGCAATTTTTGCAGTCTCGCGGATACGGGCTTTCCCCTTCACCGCGATCAACGTAAAAACGATACCGAGCCGCCGCCGACGTCGTGCGAGCGGATTTGTTCTGCAAATAGGAGCGTTTGTCTTGAGTGCGCCCGGCATCCCGTCGGAGCGTGTCAGCCTGGTTGCTACGACGGTGGCATTGCAGTGAGGTGGATCTTCGCCTTGGCGTGTGGAAAAGGCTGCCTGTCGAGCGATCAGTAGGTCGCCGCCGACCCAGTGACGCAGCGGCCCGAAAAGGGGCAAACACGTCCCGACTCGACGGGATACGGCAACGCATCATACGTTGCCGACCAGGCGGATGTGAACGACGGACGGATCATTGAACGTTTCCTCGTAGCGGGCCCGACTTCTTGGATGCGCCGCCCGGCGGCCGGCTACGGCGAGATGGCATGGAACCGATGGGTGCGAGGTTTTCAGCAACTTAAAATTTTTAGTCAGTGAAGCTCAGTTATGTGCTGCTCAGGCAGTGCGCGCGATAACCCCGCGGCGCGCACTGCGTGTTTCGATTTGTTTGCCCCGCAGCACGGCAAGCGAACTGGAGCGCGCAAGCCCCTTCTCTTCCTTGCTGCCTATAGGGAGATGACGATGAGCGCCCTTCATTCTCGTCCGCATATCTGTCCATCCGAGCGCCTCAGCCCCCGGCGGGCGCTGTTGTCGACGTCCTGCGTTCTTCCTCCCGACGCGCTCGTCGTGTGCTCCGTGCAGAAGGTATTGCGGTGCAACGCACGGTCCGGTGTCTGTGATGCGGCGCAGCTCTCATCTTCGACGTGTCTTCGCACCAGCGTCAGTGCAAACGACGGCTTTAACTCGGAACCCGTCTGAAGGCTGCCACCGGACTGACCGGCGGCAGTGGGTCGCTGACCTGTAGGTGTCCGCGTCGCGGAGATCGTGTCGATATCAAGGCACTCGACTCGCGTTAATTGCGCGAAAGAATTACATCAAGCAGATCGATGCCGGGAAATGGTCTGATCAGAAGCTCTGCCCTCGTGCTGCGCGTCGTCGCATCGTCGTTCGAGTCGTGAAACTGTCTGTCTGGATGAATGCTTCTGCGCTGCGGGGATCAAGCGCGCCTGCAAACCCCACAGCCTCAGTAGTCACTGCAGGGCGAACCGCATGCGCGCTCGCGCATTTGGCGGATCTCTGCCCCTTTATTGGCGAGCTGGCAACAGACAATTGCGGTCGTCGTTTTAGCGTCTGACGCACATATACTGCCCGCCGTCACCACACGTCGGTGGCGGATCGTTTTTTCCAACGCAGGAGTACCAATGCAAGAGCAGTCGATCGCAAAGGCAGGCAAGGCGCGACCAGAAAACGCCCATCAGATCGTTCAGGATGCGCTTCGCAGTGCTGCGACGGCATCCACCCCTAACAGTGCTATTGACCTGTTGGGCGACGCGCTACTGCAACTGGAGCGACTGATATCGCTAACGGGCATGCGCATCCATTGACGCTCTCGACCGACTGGCCGTCATACAACGGATGCGATAGGTTGAGTCGGTCTTGCAGCATGAGGAGATAAGTCGCTTCGCTGCTCACGCTGGCAATGGTCCAGGCATATGCTGCAGCGAGCAACGCTGGCGGCGTGCCTGGTATCCCACCGAACGGGGCTTTCCCGAGATGCAGGGAGACGCGTGGCTGGTTTCAGTAAATTGACACAAACCACAATAGTGATAAGATAATCATCACTGGAAGTCGCCGGTGCGTTTACCGTGCCGCCGCCAGCGCTCCATCAAATGGCGCATGGAAAACAGCACGCACGGTGAACCCAAGATTGACGCCGCTTGCGTGCGCACAACCGGATATACCCGAACGCCAGAAGCCGTGCACCTATGACTGCCTACCATCGTCAATCGCTCTTCTGGGGAGCTGTCGCCTTGTTGGCGGCGTTTCTCCTGTGGAGCTTGCGTCCCGTTCTCACACCGTTTCTCCTGGGTGCAATCGTCGCGTATGTCTTGCAGCCGGGCGTCGAGTGGCTGGTGCGTCACCGCGTGCCCAGAGGTCTGGCCGCGCTTTTGATGATTGCTCTCCTGGCGCTGCTTGCTGCGTCGCTCATCTTGCTTGGACTTCTGGTGATCCAGAAGGAAGGGCCTTTGCTCACGCGGCAGCTTCCGTCGTTCGCGGCCCGGCTTGAAGCCGCGCTCAGGCCGCGGCTAGCTTATTTGGGGCTCAGCTACTCGCTCGATATGACGAATGTGCGCGACGCGCTGGCAGCGCACCTGATAGCCGACGAGCGCAGCGCTGCTAGCGCCCTCTGGCAGTACCTGTGCAGAAGCGGCGACATGATGGTCAGGCTCGTGGGGAATCTGGTGCTGGTGCCGCTCGTGCTTTTCTATCTGCTTTATGACAGGCATGAAGCGTTCGAGCGCATGGAGAGCTTTGTGCCGCGTCGCTGGCTGACCAGAACGCGCGACTTCGCTGCGGAAATCGATCACATGATGTCGCAGTATCTGCGCGGTCAGGTGCTCGTCGCCGCGATCCTCTCCGTGTTTTATCCCGCCACGCTGGCGCTCGCTGGACTGGAGATCGCGCTACCCGTCGGCCTGCTGACTGCGCTTGCCGTTTTCATTCCGTATATCGGATTCGCAACAGCGCTGGCGTTGGCGCTACTCGCTGCGGGCCTGCAGTTCGGGGACTGGTACGGTATTGGCGCGGTGGTCGTCGTGTATGCAACCGGGCAGGTTCTTGAGAGCGTTTTTCTCACGCCCCGGCTGGTTGGTGAGCGTATCGGCCTGCATCCGCTCGCGGTGATCTTCGCGTTGCTGGCGTTCGGCAAATTGTTTGGTTTCTTTGGCGTCCTGCTTGCGCTGCCTGCCAGTGCCGTCTTTGCTTTGGCGTTGCGCGAACTGCGTCGCCGATATCTCAGGAGTTCTCTTTACCGGGCGTGATGACGTATTGCGCAGCGCCCGCTGTGCATCGGGTTGCCAGAAGAGGCGGCGCTGCGGATCTTCGAGTAATGCGCTCCTTGGACGGACCTGTGGGAGGACCTGTAGCCGTCCGAGCTGCGCACGAGGGGGACGGCACATACGCGTCGCAGTCAAAACCCGTCCTCCGTCTTCCGTCGCGCTGACACGGCGCCGAGCCAATTCAGGCGGGCGCATCCTGCGGGACTGCAGCCAGCGGACGGCGGGCGATCTTTTCCGCCTCAAGGCGTGGGAGACCGAAAGCCTGCAAGACGATGGCTGCCGTACCTTCGGCGAATTTTTCCGCCCTGGAGGTGAGAGTCTTCCGGCTGGAAACTGCCCGCCTGGACGACATTGAGAGATCAAGTTCAGCAGCGATTCCCGCGAGTACGGTGCCAATCACCGAGATAACGCACATCAATTCATCCGCAATCACAAAGCGCTTCTCGGCCATGCCTCTTTCCGCATCTCGCAGCAGCCTCTGACCAAGACCCGTGCTGAGTGCACGCGCAGATAGTCCTTCGCGTATCAGTAGTTGCCCACAGACCGGCTCGCGGCAGGCGCGCAAGAGTGTATGGCGCACGCAAACAGCGATGACTTCCGCGGGATCGGCCAGTCCACTGGCGACCTGATCAAGCGTATCGGCGAACTTCTCGAAAAGCCAGTCAACCAGCGCGGCGAAGATCCCTTCCTTCGAATCGAAGTGGTTGTAGAACGACCCGAATCCCACGTCGGCGGCGTCCGTAATCTCGTTGATGGTGACACCGTCCATTCCTTTCTCGCCAACAAGCTCGAATGCGGCATTGAGCAGGCGGACGCGTGTCTCGGCCCTGCGTCGGGCTAGCCTGGGCGATTGTCCTGCCAGGGGCTTACGGCCCTCGATTGGCGCCTTGACGGTTTGCCTGCGACCTGCGCGCGGATGCGTGGCATCTGGCATGTTGCCTCCGTTCTCTGTTTCTTCAGATTGTAGATTTAAGTGTCATGATTGACAATAGCATCAGTAATGGGTTTAATGTCATTCGTGCGCCGGATGCAGCGGAAGCAGGGAACCTCCCGGCATGACACGAAGGGGAAGGTGAATCCGGCAAAGACGTCCTGGACGGGCTGGCAGACACCGTGCCTCGATCCGCAGACACCGAGCCTTTCTATCTGGATTCATCACCTGCCTTGTGAACATCGTGAAACATTCCGGTCTTGTCGCGCCGAAGCTCTCGCGCTCCCTCTTATCGTTCCTGTCCCAGTCGACGCACGGGGTTCCCGTTGTCATCGCGGCGTGCAGTGCGGTCCTTCTGTGCGGCTGCCACCAGCGAGAAGCTGTCGTGCCGCAGGCCAAGCCCGTTGTTGCGCGTGCGGTTCGTCCGGATGGGCGCGTCGCGGGTACCTCGTTGCCTGCCCAGGTGCAGGCCCGCTACTCCACGCCTTTGTCGTTTCGTGTGGGAGGCAAAGTCATCGAGCGGCGCGTGCGCATCGGCGACACCGTCAAGGCGGGGCAGACCGTTGCACTGCTGGACCCAACCGATCTCCAGAACAACCTTGTCAATGCCCGCGCGCAGCTCGACGCCGCCGAACATCGCCTTGTTTTCGCGAAGCAGCAGCTCGATCGCGATGAGGCTCAATCGCGAGCGAACCTGATCGCCGCTTCGCAACTCGAACAGACGCAGGACGCTTACGCGAATGCTGTTGCACAGCGCACGTCGGCGCTCGCGCAGATGGCGCTGGCGTCGGACCACCTGCGCTATGCGACGCTCACGGCGGACCATGACGGCGTGATCACATCGGAAGATGTGGATACCGGACAGAACGTGCAGGCCACGCAGGCGGTCTATCACCTCGACTGGACGGGGGACGTCGATATCGTCTGCGACGCGCCTGAACGAACGGTGAACTCGCTCACGGTCGGCAGCAAGGCGCGCGTCACCTTGCCTGCACTGCCCGGCAAGATCCTCGAAGCCCGGGTGCGTGAAGTGTCGGCAGCGGCCGACCCCGAAAGCCGCACCTGGCGGGTCAAGCTAACGCTAGCCGCACCGAGTCCCGAAGTGCGTCTTGGCATGACGGCCAACGTCGCCTTCGATGTCGCAGCCGATGGCGCCGCAGGCGAGGCCTTTACGGTACCCGTGACAGCGCTCTTTCATCAGGGCGAAAAGCCTGCTGTGTGGGTCGTTCGAAACGGTAGCGATACCCTCGAGCTCCGCCCGGTCACGATCCAGCGATACGACGAGCGCACGGTATCTCTCGGCTCGGGCCTGCATGATGGCGAGCGTGTCGTCCTGCAAGGCGTGCATGCCGTGAGCTCAGGGCAACATGTGCAAGTGGTGCCTCCACTGCATTCAGAGGATTCCCCGACATGAACGCGCGCGACCATGAAAACGCGCGGGACGGCGCGCCCCTGGATGATTCGGATAAAGCAGCTGCTAGCGGAACCGGTTTCAATCTCTCTGCCTGGGCACTGCGGCACCAGCAACTTGTGGTTTTTCTGATCGGGCTGGCTACGCTCTTCGGCGTCATCGGCTACACGCAGCTGGCGCAGTCGGAAGATCCGCCATTCACCTTCCGGACGATGGTCATCAAGACGTACTGGCCGGGTGCAACCGCCCCCGAAGTGCAGGAGCAGATCACGGACCGGATCGGCCGCCAGTTGCAGGCGGCGCCCTATGTCGACAACATCAAGAGCTACTCGCGCCCCGGCGAGTCGATGATCTTCTTCGCGATGAAGGACTCCGCGCCCGTGCGCGAGGTGCCCGAGACCTGGTACCAGGTGCGCAAGAAGGTCGGCGACATCCGGGCAACGCTGCCGAAAGGCGCGGTGGGGCCATTCTTCAACGACGAGTTCGGCGACGTTTACACGAACATCTACGCGCTCGAAGGCGACGGCTATACGTCCGCGCAACTGCACGACTATGCGGACAAGCTGCGCACCGTCCTGCTGCGCGTGCCTGGCGTGGCGAAGGTCGACTACTTCGGCGATCCTGACCAGCACATCTTTGTCGAGATTTCGAATGCGCAACTGACGCGCCTTTCCATCACGCCGCAGCAGCTCGCGCAGGCCATCGACGCGCAGAACGCCGTCGCGCCCGTCGGCATCATCACGACGGCGGACGACCGCGTGTTCGTGCGGCCAAGCGGTGCGTTCAAGGACGAACAGGCGCTCGCGGACATGCTGGTCACCGTCAACCGGCGTACGTTCCGCCTCGGCGACATCGCAACGATCAAACGCGGCTATGACGATCCGCCCGTCACGCAGATGCGCGTGGGCGGCCAGGCGGTGCTCGGCATCGGTGTGACGATGCAAAAGGGCGGTGACGTCATCGATCTCGGCAAGGCACTCGATGCAAGGACGGCTGAACTGCAGGCAAGTCTGCCGGCCGGCCTCAAGCTCGCTGCCGTCGCCAGCATGCCCCATGCGGTGAAGCATTCCGTAGACGACTTTGTCGAGGCTGTTGGCGAGGCAGTGGCGATCGTGCTCGTGGTCAGCCTCGTTTCGCTCGGCCTGCGTACCGGCATGGTGGTCGTCATCACGATTCCGATCGTGCTGGCCGTGACGGCGCTGTGCATGCATCTGTTCGGCATCGGGCTGGACAAGGTGTCGCTTGGCACGCTCGTGCTCGCGTTGGGGCTGCTGGTCGACGACGCGATCATCGCCGTCGAAATGATGGCCGTGAAGCTCGAGCAGGGCTGGAGCCGCATGCGCGCCGCGGCCTTTGCCTACACGAGCACGGCATTCCCCATGCTGACAGGTACGCTGGTGACTGTTTCGGGCTTCCTGCCTATCGCGCTCGCGAAATCGAGCACGGGTGAGTACACACGTTCGATCTTCGAGGTATCGGCCATTTCGCTCGTCGTCTCATGGTTCGCCGCCGTCGTGCTCGTGCCGTTGCTGGGCTTTCACCTGCTTCCCGAGCGCAAGGGCCATGCGAGTGGCGGCCACGGCCATGAACATGATGTCTACGACACGGGCTTCTACAAGCGCCTGTCGGGCTGGGTCGCCGCGTGTATCGACCGGCGCTGGGTCGTGCTCGGAGTCACCGCCGTGCTCTTCGTCATCGCGATGGGCGCCTTCACGCGGGTGCCGCAGCAGTTCTTTCCGAACTCCGAGCGGCCGGAACTGCTCGTCGACCTCAGGCTGCCGGAAGGCGCTTCGTTCGAGGCGACCCTGCGCGAATCAAAGCGCCTCGAGAAGGTCCTGGAGGGCAAGCCCGGGATCGACCACTTCGTCGACTTCGTCGGCACGGGCGCGCCACGCTTCTATCTCCCGCTCGACCAGCAGCTTCAGCAGCCTAATTTCGCGCAGTTCGTGATTACGGCCAAGGACGTGGAGACTCGCGAGGAACTGATGCACTGGCTCGACGCGAAACTGGAGAAGGACTTCTCTGGCGTGCGCACACGCGTCGCGCGACTCGAAAACGGTCCGCCGGTCGGCTTTCCTATCAAGTTTCGCGTGAGCGGCGACGATATCGCGACAGTGCGCTCGATCGCGGAAACGGTCGCCGATAAAACCCGCGCCGACTCGCGCACGCGCAACGTCCAGTTCGACTGGGACGAGCCGGCCGAACGCTCCATCTCGTTTGAGATCGACCAGAACAGGGCGCGCCAGCTTGGCGTTACTTCGGAGGATGTGTCCAGCTTTCTCGCGATGACGCTCTCCGGTTACACGGTTACGCAGTACCGCGAGCGCGACAAGCTGATCAACGTCGATCTGCGTGCGCCGAACAGCGAACGCGTCGATCCGGCGAAGCTCACGAGCCTGGCGATTCCGACACCCAATGGACCAGTTCCGCTTGGCTCGCTCGGACATGTGCGCGATACGCTCGAGTACGGCGTGATCTGGGAGCGCGATCGCCAGCCGACCATCACGGTGCAGGCCGACGTGCGTGGTGACGCGCAGGGCATCGACGTCACGCG
Organism: Paraburkholderia bengalensis; assembly: GCF_037126505.1. Lineage (NCBI taxonomy): Bacteria > Pseudomonadati > Pseudomonadota > Betaproteobacteria > Burkholderiales > Burkholderiaceae > Paraburkholderia > Paraburkholderia bengalensis. Next base: position 21,963 of record NZ_JACFYJ010000096.1, on the reverse strand, counting down.
CGATATCAATCAGGCGCTCGCCACCGTGCGCGCAAAGCTGCCCGTCGGTTACCGGATCGACGTGGGCGGCGCCGTGGAAGAGAGCGTCAAGGGCCAGACTTCGATCAATGCGGAAATGCCGTTGATGATCATCGCGGTGCTGACGCTGCTGATGATTCAGCTGAAGAACTTTGCACGCACGTTCATCGTCGTGCTGACTGCGCCGCTGGGACTCATCGGCGTAGTGGCTGCGCTGCTGCTGTTTGGCAAGCCGTTTGGCTTCGTCGCCTTGCTTGGCGTGATCGCGATGTTCGGCATCATCATGCGCAACTCCGTGATTCTGGTCGATCAGATCGACCAGGACATCGCAGCGGGGCACGCGCGCTTTGACGCGATCATCGGCGCAACGGTGCGGCGCTTCAGGCCGATCATGCTGACGGCTGCTGCAGCCGTCCTCGCCCTGATCCCGCTGCTTCGCTCCGGCTTCTTCGGGCCGATGGCGACGGCGCTGATGGGCGGCATCACGATCGCGACGATGCTGACGGTTTTCTTCCTGCCAGCACTCTACGCGGCCTGCTTCAGGGTCCGTCGCGATGAGCGCGGCACGCAAAGGGTCGTCGTCGAGCATACGGAGGTTTGATCATGAGTTTTACGCACAAGACATCCGTGGTGGCTGTGGTCGCGGCACTCGCCGTCACCGCCTGCTCGTTCGGACCCAGCGGCGAGCCGCCCGCGATGCCGTCGCCTGAGCATTACGGCGCCCAGCCGCAACTGTCGAAGACGGTGGCCGCGGGCGGCATTGCGCAGTCTTTCGATGTCGGCGCGACTGGCGTTACCCAATGGTGGCGGTTGTACCGCTCCCCAGCGCTCGATGCGCTAGTCGACGAAGGCCTGCGCAACAGCCCGACGCTCGCGGCGACGCAGCGCGCGCTTGCAGCGGCACAGGAGGAACTGCGCGCCCAGGTCGGCGCATCGACGCTGCCGTCCATTGATGGCGCCGTGCAGGTCGAGCGCGCGCGTTCACCCGTGGTCCCGGGGCTCGGGCCTGAGCAGGTGCAATACAACTTCTTTGCCGGACAGCTGCTCGCGCACTACACATTCGACCTGTTCGGCCAGACGCGTTACATGAATTCGGCGAACGCGGCGCGTGTGAATGTACAGGCGTTCGAGCTCGAGGCGTCACGGCGTGCGCTCGCGGCGAACATCGTAGCGAGTGCGATCAATGTAGCGGCGCTCGATCGTCAGATTGCGCTCACCGAACGGCTCGTTGCCGTATCGAACGATGCTGCGAACGAGGACCAGCAGCGTTACGCGCTGGGCTCGATGTCGCGCGCACAGGCGCTCATGTCGAAACAGGACGCAGCTTCGATTGCGGCGACGCTGCCGGCGCTACGACAGCAACGGGCTTCGGCGATCCATGCGCTCGCGGTACTGATGGGCCGCACGCCGGACAACGCTCCGGGCGTGCCGGATCTCGACAGCCTGTCTCTGCCGGAGCACGTGCCCGTCGCCGTGCCGTCGGACCTGCTGCGCTCGCGTCCGGATATCCAGGCCGCCGACGCCGCCGTCAAGGCCGCCGCCGCCGACGTGGGCGCAGCCACGGCGCAACTCTTTCCGAGCCTGTCGCTGACGGGCTCGATGGGTCGCGGCGGCTTTAGCTGGCCGGCGGTGCTCTCGGGCGCGGGCGGGCTGTGGGCGATCGGTGCGGGTCTGTCGCAGCCGATCTTCCACGGTGGCGCACTGTTCGCGCAGCGCCGGGCATCGATCGATGCCTACGACGCCGCCGTGCTGCACTACAAGTCGACGGTGCTCTCCGCATTCCAGGATGTGGCGAATTCGCTTGCTGCGCTCGATAACGACGCGCAGGCGTTTGCTTCGACGGAAGTGGCCGCAGACGCCGCGCGCGCGGCATTCGACGATACGGCGTCGCGGAACCGGATGGGCTCGCTGCCGTCGGCTGCCACGCATGCCAGCGAGTCGCGGTATCTGAATGCGCAGATCGGCGCTGTACGCGCAGCGGGCCAGCGCATGAGTGATACGGCGGCGTTGTTCCAGGCGATGGGAGAACTGCCGACGGACCAGCAGACTACCGCGTCAAGACAATGACCAGGCCTCGCGAACATTGCGTTGGGCATCCGGCCGGGTCCGGACCCTTCTCCGCTCAGCGGTGCTTACCTTCAACGAGCCGATAGCCGCCTGGCGGACGCATCCACAAACGTCGCGCACCGCAACGCGTAATGCAGCCGTTGGGCAAGTGTGAATGGCGCCCGAAATTCAGCTTCATCCGAATGGAATATCACAAACTGATTGTCTGCCACGAATGCGACCAGCTGTTTCGCAAGCCTTCCAGTGTCAGGGGGCGACGCGCTAGCTGTTCACGCTGCGGTGCGAGCCTGCCGACGCTACCGGGTGCCGGGTTGCCGCTCGACTGGATCTGCGCCGTCACGCTTGCCGCGCTCATCACTTTTTGCATTGCTCAGAGCTTCCCCGTGATCGAACTGCGCGCGAACGGCATGACGTCCGAGGCGACGCTGTTTGGCGCCGTGCGCTCGTTATGGTCGGGCAACATGCGTGCCGTCGCGGCCATGGTGTTCTGCTCGTCGATCCTTTTTCCGCTGATCGAACTGCTGGCCTTGCTCTATCTGCTGGCGCCGCTTTGCGCAGGCAAGCGGCCGCCCCAGTTCGATGCAATGTTGCGCCTCGTGCAGCTGGTGCGGCCCTGGGGCATGGTCGAGGTACTCATGCTCGGCGTGCTGGTGACAATCGTGAAGATGGTCAGCATGGCGGAGGTTATCCCGGGGCCCGGGCTGGTTGCACTGGGTGTGCTCACCATCATGCTGGGCGTGGTCGCCCTGTTTGACCCGAGCGGGCTATGGGTCGTTCGCGACGAGATCGGGACTTCACGAAAGGGCGGCGTTCGCTGGTCGGAAGGGAGTGCGGGCCGTAGGCACTTCACGCGGCCATTGCGAGCGTGCAAAGCTGGTTCGTCGCCTGCGCTCACGGCGCAACGCGCCGGACTCATCGGCTGTCATGCGTGCGGACTCGTTCAGACGCGTAGCGAATGTCAGGCGCACCAGCGCTGCGCGCGGTGCCAGCAAGTTCTGCATGAACGGCGCCCGGAGAGCCTGACGCGAACCGTCAGTCTGCTTCTTGCCGCCGCGCTCGCCTATATCCCGGCGAATCTGCTGCCCATCATGCACGCCTCGACGCTGGGCCGCGCGGAGGACGACACGATTCTGGGCGGCGTCGCGTACTTCTGGTCATCGGGAGACTGGCCGCTCGCCGTCGTCGTTTTTGTCGCCAGCGTTCTCGTGCCGATGCTCAAGCTGGTTGCTCTCACGCTTCTCACGGCAACAGTCCGCCAGGGTTCCGGCTGGGCGGCGCGCGAAAGGGCAGGTCTGTACCGGATAGTCGAGCGTATTGGCCGATGGTCGATGCTTGATGTCTTCGTCGTCGCGCTAACGGTCACGCTGGTGCACTTCGGTTCCTTTGCCTTGATCACTGCGGGCCCCGCCGCGCTCGCTTTTGGAGCGGTGGTGATTCTCACCATGCTCGCGTCGCATCAGTTCGATCCGCGTCTCATCTGGGACAACGCAGGTCAGCGTTCCCGCCCCACACGATAGAGCGTTGGGCACTTCCTCTCCGACCACACACCGGAAATTCCGAAACCAGATTTTTAAAGAATGCATCTTTCCAATCTTTCCAGTCCTGAACTCAAGCCGCGCAAACGTTGGCTGCCATCCCTGATCTGGCTGGTGCCGCTGATCTCCGCGTTCATCGGGGTGGCGCTTGTGGCCCGATCCGTTGCCGATAAGGGACCCGTCGTAACCGTCACATTTAATAGTGCGGAAGGCATGGAGGCAGGCAAGACAAAGGTCAAGTACAAGGACGTCGAGATCGGTTCGGTGCAGGCCGTCAAGCTGTCCAGCGATCTGCGGCGCGTCATCGTGAGCATCCAGTTGAGCAAGGACGCCGAAAAGTTTGCGACGCAAGGCACGCGGTTCTGGGTGGTGCGCCCGCGCGTAGGCGTCAACGGTATCTCCGGCCTCGGTACGTTGCTCTCGGGTGCCTACATCGGCGTGGATATCGGTCGTTCGACCGAAAGGCAAACGGCGTTTCCCGGTCTTGAGAATCCGCCCATTGTCACGACGGGACAGCCGGGACATCAGTACACGCTACGAGGCGAATCTCTGGGCTCGATCGATATCGGCGCGCCGATCTTCTACCATCGCGTCCAGGCAGGCCAGGTGGTCGGCTACTCGCTCGAACCGCGCGGCGCGGGTGTGATCGTGAATGTTTTCGTTAATGCACCGTTCGACCAGTACGTCGGGCCCAACACGCGGTGGTGGCATGCGAGCGGCGTCGATCTGCGTCTTGATTCCAACGGCCTCAAGCTCAATACGCAATCACTCGCGACCGTGGTTGTCGGCGGGCTTGCCTTTCAGTCTCCGGTGGGGCAGGAAACGGGACAACCGGCAGCGGACAAGGCGGTCTTTCGTCTGGCCGCGGACGAATCGGACGCCATGCGGGAGCCCGACGGCCCGCCGCTCAATGTGGTCATGCGATTCAACCAGTCGTTGCGTGGACTGTCCGTGGGCGCACCCGTCGACCTACGCGGAATTGCGCTCGGGCAGGTGACCGACATCGGGATCGAATACAACGAGAAGCAGAAGAGCTTCGGCATGAAGGTATCGATGGCGCTCTATCCCGACAGGCTCAGCCGCCGCTCGAGCGAGGCGCTACCGGCGCCTGACACGCCGGGTGGACACGAACTGCTGCAACATCTGGTGATGGAAGGGCTGCGCGGGCAGTTGCGGACGGGCAATCTGCTGACGGGCCAGTTGTATGTCGCGCTCGACATGTTCCCGAAGGCGCCGCGAGCGACCGTCGATGTGCACGGCAGCCCGATCGAACTGCCGACCGTGCCCAATACACTCGACGAACTCCAAGTACAGATAGCAGACATCGCACGGAAACTGAACCAGGTTCCGTTCGATCGCATCGGTGCCAACCTGAATGGTGCACTGGAAAACGCCAACAGGCTTTTCGGGCATATGGACACTGAAGTCGTACCACAAGCCCGCGATACGCTCGCTGCCGCGCAAAAGACGTTCAGCACTGCGGAATCGACATTGCGTCAGACGGCGCCCATGCAGTCCGATATCCAGGATGCCATGCAGGAATTGACGCGAACGTTGCAGTCCCTCAATACGCTCGCCGATTACCTGGAGCGTCATCCCCAGGCGCTGCTGTTTGGCAAGAAAGGAGACAGGCCATGAAGCAAACCCGTTCATGGCGCACGATGGTGCGGACCGTGACCGTCATTGGTCTGGCCATCCTGACGGCATGTGCTTCGCCGCCGACGCGCTTTTACACGCTCGGCACCGAAGCCGGGCCGACGATGACGGGCAGTACTGCGGGTCCATCATTTCGCATCGATGTTCGTCCGGTGAAGGTGCCCGCCGCCGTGGCAAGAAGCCAGCTGGTGGTACAGGTCAATGCGGCACAGGTCGAGGTACGCGAGGACGACCGGTGGGCGTCGTCGCTGCCGGACGAAATTCGCTATGCGCTGATTGCCGGCTTGAGCCACCAAGCCGGCGCGGCCGGTGCGAAGACCGTCGCCCGCAACGGGGACGACGTTCCTGTCTATCAGGTTGCCGTCGAGGTTCAACGCTTCGAATCGTGGCCCGGTTCACATACGCTGATTGACGTCGTATGGGATGTGCGCACGTTGGCGGACGGAGAGACATTGACTTGCCACAGTGTAGTGAGCGAGCCCGTTTCGGACGGATATCAGGCGGTCGTAGATGGTCACCGTCGGGCTATAAGGGTAGTCGCTGCACAAATAGCCAAGGTCGTACGCGCCTTGGCCGCGAGCGGCACGGGTAGTCCCTTGACGCCGGCTGGGGCCTCGGGCAGAGCGGGGAGCCGGGTGTTGTCTTGCCCGCATGCGACAGACGGGGTTGAGACAGTCACGGACAGGACGGTTGCGCGCCCCGAGGAATGAGTCGGTTGCCCGTGGCCAGTGGCGCGCGATTGCGTCACTCTCTCGATAGGCGAACACGCTCGTTTGTATGGACGGTTGTCGAGCGCTTCGCGATGAAACCGCGAGGGCCAGAAACTGATCGCGAGCGTTCTTGCGCTGGCGGACGATTGGGCAAGCGGGCACGACGCGAGTGCCCCCGTGGCGAGAATGCCACGACGTCTTCAGATGACAATCAGCCGCACGCCTCGCTCGCACGCCATGAAAGAACGCGACAATCACATGGTCGATGCGGCCAGCGCGGCCAACAGTACTGCTCGTTTCACGGCCCTCAATTTTCCTCGACGGTTTTCTCGACGACGGGCAGTGGCCGCGCTGCAATCTTTTCCGCCTCAGCGCGCTTTAGCCCAAGCGTTTGCAGCAACATCGCTGCCGTGCGCTCCGGAAAGTGCTCGCCGCTAAAGCCGAGTTCCTTGAGCACACCCGCCGCGCTCGCGCCTGGCGCGACGAAGTTCAGTTCGGCGGCGATCGCGCTCAGGACCGTGCCGCCCACTGCAAGAAAGCCGATAAACGGGTCGGCAACGACGAAACGTTTCGCAGCAATGCCGTTGCCGATGTCGCGCATGAGCCGCTGGCCCAGCCCGCGGGTCATGGCGCGCGCAGAAAACCCTTCGCGTATCAGGAAACGCCCCCACACCGGATCGTGCCGCGCACGCAGGACCGTATGACGCACGGAGACGGCGACCACCTCCGCAGGGTCGGTAATGCCGCCCGCGAGGCGATCGAGCATGTCCGCGAATTCTTCAAACACGTTATCGACGAGGGTCGCGTAGATCGCTTCCTTCGATTCAAAGTGGTTGTAGAACGAGCCAAAGCCGACGTCGGCGGCCTCGGTAATTTCGTTGATCGCCACGCCCTCCATGCCTTTCTCCGCCATCAGCCTGAGGGCAGCGTCAAGCAGCCGGGCCCGCGTCTCACGCTTGCGGCGCGCACCACGCGGCTCCCGTTCTTCGATGACGGGAGCTGCGGGAGCCGGTACGACCGGCGCTGCTCGCGAGGAACGCTTTGTTGTCGGGCGATTTGTCGTCTTTGTCATGATGAATCCAGATCTGGGCGTATCCGCAGTATAGATTCGAACGTCTATATTGACAAAACTATCAGCGATGAGTTTAATGTCATCAACGGCACCGAGGGCCGGTCAAACTAAAACACATGGAGTGACTGTGGAGACAGCAACCAGACACGGTGTCAGGCCGTCCGGCCGGCATCAGGCTATTCATCCGCCCGTCCGGGTATTGGGACCCGCGATCGATATCGCGCCGGCATATGAGCAGGCGAGCGAGGCGGCGAGCACGCATCGCATCGCTGGGTGTGGCGTGGGAGGCTTACGGCGCGTCCGCGCAATTGCCAGAGATCTTCGCAATACAGTCGGGATCCCGATTGCGCGAGAGCCTCGCTTGCCGGGGCGCCAGCGCGCGAGTGCCCCAGCGCCTGAAGCCGCATCAGTCTTCGCAACCGCCTGATTACCTTTCGCCATGAAACTGACTACTGCACAACCGGCCCGCCACCCCCATCCAACGGCGAAAGCGACCGCCCTGGCGTATCTGATATTCGACAGGCCAGACCTTGGGGAAGCTGAACGATTTCTCAATGACTTTGGGCTTCAAACCGTATCGCGGGGCGAAGCGCTACTGCTGCTACGTGGTACAGGCGCCTCGCATTTTTGTTATGTCGTGCGCAAGGCGTCGAAAGCGGCGTTCGTCGGCTTCGGTTTGCAGGTCGCGACCAGGAGTGAACTCGAAGCGCTCGCGACGCTGCCCGGTGCTTCAGAGGTCGAACAGTCTGCGCTGACGGGCGGCGGCTATGTGGTGCGACTGACTGACCCTTCCGGTTTTCGCGTCGATGCGATCTGGGGCCAGGCGGCCGCACCGGCGTTGCCGCACCGGCTGCCGTTGCCGTTCAACTCCGTCGACGCGACGGTTCGCATCAACGGTAGACAGCGTCCGCCTCGATGCGCACCGGAGATCATCCGGCTGGGGCACGTCGTGCTCGAACTCGCCGACTATCAGCAAACCTGTGCATGGTACACGCGCCATTTCGGTTTTATCCCGAGCGACGTGCAGGTACTGCCCGACGGCTCGCCGGCTGTCGCGTTCATGCGTCTCGATCTCGGCGACACGCCGGCGGACCATCACACGCTCGCACTGGCACAGGGGTTTGTCGCGACCTACAGCCACAGCGCCTACGAACTCGTGGATGCGGACGCGGTCGGTATGGGCCAGCGCGTACTGCGCGAGAACGGGTGGAGCCACGCGTGGGGCATCGGCCGGCATATTCTGGGCAGCCAGATCTTCGACTACTGGCAGGACCCGTGGGGCGACAAGCACGAACACTACTGCGACGGCGACCTCTTCACGTCCGACGAACCGACGGGCATCCACGCCGTGAGTCGTGAAGCGATGGCCCAGTGGGGGCCGACGATGCCGCGCAGTTTCACGAAACCCAGGTTCACGCCCGCGAGCGTTGTGGCGCTTTTCAGAAACCTGCGTCGTAGCCCTGATCTGACGCTCAGCAAACTGCGCACGCTGGCGAAGCTCTTCGCCTGAACCGTCCTTATCCATAGAAGCAGGAGACAACAAATGGCAGTTCACGTTTTGCATTACCTGCACGAAGGCCGCGCCCGGTGGGGCGTGGTCGCTGACAACGCAATCACAGCGGTCCCGGGCGAGTTCGGGTCAACCGCCGACTTTATCGAGGCGAACCCGGTCGAACGCCTGCTTGTGCTGGACGGACCAACGATTCCCGAATCGGACGTGCAGTGGCTGTCGCCCGTGACTGCCAACCAGCAGTTCATCTGCCAGGGCGCGAATTATCGCCAGCACATGATCGAATCCGGCGTGGACCCGGATGTGAAGAAGTTCAACATGATCTTCACGAAGGCAACGAGCTGCATCGTTCCCGCCGACTCGCACGTCGTGAAACCCAACGCGGTGCGGTTTCTTGACTATGAGATCGAGCTTGGTCTCGTGCTCAAGCGCGACATCACGTCCCGCGAGACGGTCACGGACGAAAACCTGCATGAATACATTGCTGGCGCTGTGATCGTCAACGACTATTCCGCGCGCGATATCCAGATTCCGCAGATGCAGTTCTACAAGGGCAAAAGTTTCCGGACGTTCGGCCCTGTCGGACCTTACCTCTGTCTGCTCGAGAAGGGCGACTTTCCAAAGTTGAAGGAGCTCGCGCTGACGCTGACGGTGAACGGTACCGTCCGCCAGAACGACACGACCGACGGTCTCGTCTATGGACCGGCCGAGACCCTGACGGAGCTGTCGAGCGTACAGGACCTGCACACGGGTGACTTGCTCGCAACAGGCACGCCCTCTGGCTGTGCATTGAGCATTCCTTCGCCCGAAAAGCAGCGCGCCGCGGCGCAATTGCCTGAAGCGGAAAAATGGCGGCTCTTCCTGAAGATGCAGGAAGACAGGCGGCAATACCTGCAGCCAGGGGACGTCGTGGAGGCAAGGATCGTCAGCCGTGATCGCTCCATCAATCTGGGCGTGCAGCATAACGTCGTCGTCGAAGAGGCAGCATGAAAGGCGTCGCAAACCTGGACGATGTGCTGGCGATCGAAGCGCAAGGGCAGCTGGCGGATCGACCGTCGAATACCTACGAGATGATCTGCCGGGGCGCCGCCATCGATCCTTCGGCACCTGCGCTTTCTTTCTTCGCAACAGCCGAGGACTATGCGAGCCCGGAGCACTGGACCTACAGCGAGCTGGTGCGCGATATCACGCGCACGGCAAACATGCTTTCGCGACTAGGCGTGGAGCGGGACAGCGTCGTCGCCTATGTGCTGCCCAATCTGCCGGAAACGCACTTCGTGATCTGGGGAGCCGAAGCAGTCGGGATTGTTTGCGCGATCAATCCACTGCTTGAAAGCGAAGCCATCGGCGAGCTGCTCAAGGCCTCAGGCGCCAGCGTGCTTGTCACGCTCGCGCCGTTTCCCGGGATTGACCTATGGCAAAGGGTGCAATCGGCGTTGGCCGGGGTTCCGGCTTTGCGAGATCTGGTGCTCGTCAATCTCGCCGACCGGATGCACGGGGAAAGGGTCGTAGCCCGAACGCAGCAGCGTCGCGAAATCGAAAGGCTGCATGGCGAGGGCGGTCTGCGTAGCGCGGTCCCCGCGCAGATCCGGGTCCGCGAATTCAGCGCCGCCATCGCCAGCGAGTCCGGGGCCGCGCTCAATGACTCGCGTCGGATAAGCACAGAGGACGTTTCGTCCTGTTTCTGCACGGGCGGCACCACGGGACTGCCGAAGATCGCGATGCGCCGGCACGGAAATGAAGTGGCCAATGCGTGGAATGCGGCTCAGTTCTTCGGCGAGAGCATTGGGCCGGGCAAAACGATATTTTGCGGATTGCCGCTTTTTCACGTGAATGCCGTGATGGTGACAGGCCTCCTGGCGTTCTCACGCGGCGCCCACGTCGTTCTCGGCACACCGCAAGGTTATCGGGGCGAAGGCGTTGTAAGGCGCTTCTGGGAAATAGTCGAGCATTACGGGATTAACTTCTTCAGCGGTGTTCCGACGCTCTACGGTTCACTGCTGGACGTTCCGGTCGACGGGCACGACATCAGCTCGCTCGAGTATGGCCTGTGCGGCGCTGCGCCCATGCCGGTAGAACTAATCAGGACGTTTCAGGACCGTACAGGCATACGTATCCTCGAAGGCTACGGCCTCACCGAAGGTACGTGCGTGAGCAGCGCCAATCCACCACTAGGAGAGCACAGGCCCGGTTCGATAGGTCTGCGTCTGCCTGGACAGGCGATGAAGGCAGTAGTGGTCGATGAAAATGGCCGTTATGTACGGGACTGCGTTGAGGACGAGGTCGGCCAGCTGGTGATCTCCGGTCCGAATGTGTTTGTTGGTTATTCCAGCGCCGAACAGGACAGGGCGATGTGGATAGAACTCGGCGACGGCGCGCGCTGGCTCAATACCGGCGATCTCGGGCGCTGTGATGCCGACGGGTACTTCTGGCTCACCGGCCGGAAGAAGGAGCTGATTATCCGGGGCGGCCACAACATCGACCCTGCGGCGATCGAAGAAGCCCTTCATCGTCATCCGGCAGTCCAGATTGCCGCCGCCGTGGGGCGTCCAGATATGCATGCTGGCGAGCTGCCGGTCGCCTACGTCCAGCTAAAGCCAGGCGCGACAGTAACGGAGGCCGATCTCGCCGCCTTTGTGCGTGACGAGATCAGCGAGCGTGCTGCGGTTCCAAAGGGAATACGGGTCGTCGATGCGATGCCGCTGACGGGCGTCGGCAAGATCTTCAAGCCAGCGCTGAAACGACGCGAGACGGCGGACGCGCTTCGCGTTGCGCTCGAAGATGCCGGCGTCAAGGATGCAACTGTGAGCATCGTAGAAGACAACACGCGCGGAGTGTCGGTGCAGGTCGAACTTTTGGACGCTGGACTCAAAGAGTTGGCGGGTTCAACGCTTGGACGCTTTCCGTTCGCTTTTTCGCTCACTGTCGCGGCCACTTCACAACGCAACGGCGAGAGTACCGCGGCGACCAGGACGCCCAGCGGCCCGCAGTGACGTGTCGCTGATCGACGGGACGTTCACTCACGCGCACGTGCCCCGATGACACGCGCGCAATGTGGATTCGTTAGCAGCAGGTGGAGCAATGGTGTTTGGTTGAGGAAGAAGATGAGTATCGCATCAGGAAGGACCTTACGTTCACTTGTGCACAAATGGCTGGGACCGACGTCCGGGACGCCGGTTAAGGTTACGCGATTCGATCGCCTGCAATCGACTCAGGGAATCTGTGTACACATCGAACTGTTCTTGCAGAGTGGTCCCGTGGGATTGTTTTTCTTCAGGCACGGGGATGGTTCGTGGTGCGTGTTCCCGCCTGACAGCGAGCGGCCAGCGATGCGCGTTCACTGAACCGCCAGGCATTCGAGGACCACTGGCAACGGCCCGAAAGAGGAACGGACGTGTCATTCGTGGACTGGTTCAGGAGATCACACTCTAACGAGGTTTCGATCAATGCAACGACACTGGAAGTCACAATAATTAAATTGGTACAACAACATAAAGCGGATCGTTAAAGCCGTGCACAAAAAATCAGCCATCGAGACAGGAGAAGACACGTTGAGGAATTACAGGAGAAAGATTCGCGCTGCCGGGATGACGGTTTGCGTCTGCTCGGCTGTGCTTGCAGATCACGCGAATTCGCAGACGGCTGGAAGCTTCACGCTGGCCACGGGGTGGCTTCGCGTCGCGCCGCAGAGTAGTGCAACGCCGCTTACTGTGGAAAATGTTGGTGGAATGACGGTGAATCAGCAGCTACCCGGTACCGGTGCGCATGCGACGTCCACAGATACGATGGGGATCACCACGGAATACTATGTCACCGACCACATCGGCGTCGCCGCACTCATTGGCCTCCCGCTGACAGTGAATCTCGTTGGCGACGGCACGCTCGCGAAATATGGCACGCTCGGATCGACCCGACCGATACCGCCCGCTATCGTTCTTCGATACCACCTGTTCGAGGCTCAGTCCAAATTCCGTCCTTTCGTCGGGTTGGGCGTGAACTATACGTGGTTCACTCAGGTTCGCACGACCAATAGTCAATTTGTGACGGATAACCTTGGGCCGGGCGGGTCGGCGCACGCATCGCTCAGTTCATCCTGGAATCCGGTGCTCGAGATCGGCGCAAATTACGCAATTACAAATCACTGGTCCGTCGGGGCCTCTGTCGGTTACGTCCCTGTAAAGACTCACCTGACGCTGGACGGAACGACGGCGGATGGCACACATATCGTTTCGAGATCAACGATCCGGATCAATCCCGTCAACGTTTTCCTGAATATCGCCTACACGTTCTAGCCGTGCAAATGGCGTTTTGCTTTGCCTGATTGACGGTAGACGGGCACATCCAGTCAAGAGATTCCAATGCACAGCAAGGAAGTCGAAAGTTACAGCGATGTTTTTTTTGGGGAGAAGCGATGAAACGCCAGGTGCTCAAGTCGATTCTGTTTGCACTGCCCAAAGTGCTCGAGCTGACGGCACGCCGCTTTCCCGAGTATCGTGAGCGCCTGAAGGAGCGCGACCTGGTCGCGTGGATCGGGTTGATGGATCGAAGCCTCGGTCGCGCGATCGAGATCAGGGACGGCCGAATCAGGTCGCGCGCCCGGTACCACCCGCAGCCGGACGTGTCCATGCTTTTCAAGGACGCTACGACCGCGCTCAAGTTCCTTTCGCCGAGTCCGGATCAGGCGGAGATCATCCACGCAGCGAAGAATTTCAAGGTGATCACGGAAGGCGACGACGAATTGCTGGTCTGGCTCATGCAAACGCTAAGCATGATGCAAACGGTCAGCCTGCCGATGGGCACGCCCATGCGGGATGGCACGCGCCGCTATACCACCTGCACAAACGGCGGACCGTTGTTCGTCTATGTGAAGGACGAGCGCATCGTGCGGGTGACGCCAATCGATTTCGACGGCAAGGATGCGCCGAGCTGGGAGATCGAGGCGCGCGGCCGCCATTTCGCCCCGCCACGGCGCGGTCTCGTCGCGCCGCACGCGTTGGCGATCAAGTCGCTCGTCTACTCGGACAAGCGCATTCTGCATCCAATGAAGCGGGTCGACTTCGATCCTGACGGTGAGCGCAACCCGCAAAACCGCGGCAAGTCCGGCTATGTGACGATCAGCTGGGACGAGGCGCTGGACATCGTCGCGAAAGAAATCAACCGGCAAAAGCGCGTGCACGGTCCGGGGTCCATCACGTTTCCCATGTCGTCGCATCACCAGTGGGGCAATATTGGCTATTACCTCAGCGCGCTCACGCGCTTTGCGAACCTGATTGGTTTTACGCGAGTGGCTGCGAATCCTGACAGCTGGGAGGGATGGTACTGGGGCGCGATGCATCACTTCGGCAACTCGATGCGCGTTGGCGTGCCGTCGGGCTACGGTGGTATCGAGGACTGCCTGAAGGAAGCCGACATGATCGTCTTCTGGTCCTCCGACCCGGAGAGCACCAACGGCGCCTACGCGGGGTTCGAGGGAACGCCGCGGCGCCTGTGGGCCAAAGAACTCGGCATCGAGTTCATCCATATCGATCCGCACTGCAATCCAACCGCGCAGCTGCTGGGCGGCCGCTGGGTGCCCATCCGGCCGCAAACGGATGCGGCGCTGGCCACCGCCATCATGTATGTGTGGGTGACCGAGGGTCTATACGACAACGAATACGTCGCTAGCCGCACGACTGGGTTCGACGAGTGGCAGGCCTATCTGACAGGCAAAACGGATGGCGTGCCGAAAACCCCGGAATGGCAGGAACAGGAAACGGGCGTGCCCGCCAAGGACGTTCGCGCGCTCGCGCGCCTATGGGGCAAGAAGAAGGTCTACCTGGCTGTCGGGATGACGGGCGCGGGATTCGGTGGGGCGGGGCGAGGTGCGACGGGAGCGCAATGGGCGCGTTGCATGATCATGATGATGGCGATGCAGGGCTGGGGCAAGCCGGGCGTGAATTTCGGCTGTCTCGAGATCGGGGTTCCGCATGACCTGCATTTCTACTTTCCGGGCTATGCGGACGGCGGCATGTCGGGCGATCTCGCGTGGACCGCGAATGCGGTGAACAACTATCAGCGCATGCCGCACATCCTGACCATGAATCCCGTCAAGCAGATGGTTCCCCGGCAGCAGTTACCGGACGCCATCATCAACGGCCATGCGACGGGCTATCTCTGGGATGGCATGTCGCAGGAAGCGCAGTTCGCGCCGTTCAGCTATCCCATGCCAGGATACTCGCCGATCCACATGATCTATCGCTATGGCGGGTCTGCTTTTAGCACAGTGACGAAATCCGGACGCTGGGCTGACGCGTACCGGCATTCGAGCATCGAGTTCGTGGTCAACCAGTCGATCTGGATGGAGGGTGAGGCGCAGTTCGCCGACATTATCCTGCCGGCGTGCACGTCGCTCGAGCGTTGGGACATTGGCGAATGGTCGAATTCCGGCGGCTACGCGCATCATGGCTACAACACGGTCAATCATCGCATGGTGACGCTGCAGCACAAATGCATCGAACCTCTGGGTGAGTCTCGCTCCGATTACGATATTTTCACCGCCATTCTGACGCGTCTCGGCCTGGGCGGCGTCTTCACCGAGGGGTGCGGCGAACTCGATTGGGTCAAGCGGGTGTTCGACTCGTCCGATCTTCCGGACCACGTTTCATGGCGCGACTTCTGCCGCAAAGGGTATTTCGTCGTGCCTCCCGAGAAGCCGGAATTGCGTCACCCGGTGGACATGCGCTGGTTCGCGGAAGGCCGGCGCAAGGACTTGCCGGAACCGCATCCGCTGCCGTCGCAGTATGCCGAAAAATTCGGCATGGGCCTGCAGACGCCCAGCGGCAAGCTCGAGTTCGTGCCCGAATTGCTGAAGCGGCACACGGCGGACAACCCCGAGCGTCCGCCGCTGAACCGGTACATCCCGTCGTGGGAGGGGCTGCGATCCGAACTGGCTCAGCGCTATCCGCTGCAACTCATCGCTACGCATAGCCGTTATAGCTTCCATACTCACTGCGATGGCAAGAACTCGTCGGTCAACAGCGTCGAAGACCATCGCGCGCTGATTGCGGGGCATCGCTTCTGGCTGCTGCGACTCGGGCCCGCTGACGCGGCGGCCCGAGGCATAGTCCATCGCGATCTCGTCAAGGTGTACAACGACCGGGGCGCCGTCATCTGTGCGGCTGACGTGTCGGCCCTGGTCACTGCAGGCGTGGTCAAGTCATACGAGGCAAGCGCCGAATTCCAGCTGATCGAAGTGGACGGCGAGCGCGTGGAAATCGGCGGTTGCATGAACATGCTGACGCCCGATCGGCCGCAAACCGCGGGCACGAGCAGCATGAGTCCGAACTCATGCCTCGTGCAGGTTGAAAAGTGGAAAGGCGCGGATACGTTCCTGTTCGGTCGCGCAGCGTAAGGAGCAATCAATGAGCAAGTGGAATCTGGTTATCAAGGTCGGCCAATGCGAGAACTGCCAGAACTGCGTTATCGCCACGCGGGATGAGCACGTAGGCAACGATTTCCCGGGCTACTCCGCGCCCGCCGACACCGGCGCGCAGAGCCCCATTCGCATCCTGCGCCGCGTGCAGGGCGATTCCCACATGGTCGAGACAACGTACCTGCCGGTGATGTGCAATCACTGTGACGAAGCACCATGCGTGCGGGTGGGCGGCGACGCGGTTCGCAAGCGCGCGGACGGCATCGTCATCATCGATCCGGACAAGGCACGTGGCCGGAAGGAGATCGTCAAGTCCTGTCCGTACAAAGCGATAGTGTGGAACGAGGAACTGCAGTTGCCGCAGACCTGGATCTTCGATGCGCATCTGCTTGACCAGGGTTGGCAGCATCCGCGATGCGAACAGAGTTGCCCCACTGACGTGTTCGAGACGGTCAGACTCGATGACGCCGCGATGGCGGAAAAAGCGCGGCGCGAAGGGCTCAAGGTTTTACGGCCGAATCTGGGCACGAAGCCTCGCGTCTGGTACGGCGGCCTCGAACGCTGGGAAAGCTGCTTCGTCGGTGGAAGTGTCAGTGCGCGGGTGGGCGGCGTCGTAGAGTGCGTCGCGGGTGCTGCCGCTGTCCTGTATTCGGGTGATCGGAGAGTTGCGGAAACAGTCTCCGATGCGTTCGGCGATTTCCGGTTCGACGGTCTCGGGAAAGACAGCGGCGTGTACCGCATTGAGGTTCATCATGCGTTGGGCGATGCATCGCGCGAATGCGAACTGGGCGAAAGCGTTTACCTCGGCGAAATCAGCCTCGTGCAGTCGACCAGCGCAGTCGAAGCCGCATGAGGCGCTGGATCTACAGGTCGATGTCTTTCATTCGCACCCTCATTCTATATATTGACGAATAAATCAGTTATGAGTTTAATATCGAATGTTGATCGGCCTGTGCGTTGTCGACCGACTTGTTGAGAAACCGCCATCTGATTGACTCGCTCCGTCGGCGAATCAAGACGGCCACGTCATCGTAAGCTATGCCATGAAGCGAGAACGCCTGACGCACGCGCGAAGAAAAGAGCAGACGCGCGAACGCCTGTTTGACGCGGCGCGAACCATCTTTCTCGAGAAGGGCCTGGGGGCGACGAGTGTCGAAGACATCGTTGAGGCCGCCGGTTATACGCGTGGCGCGTTCTACTCCAATTTCTGCGGCAAACAGGAACTGCTGACGGAACTTTTGCGGCGCGATTGCAGTGAAATGCTGGCCAATCTGCAGGACATCATTGAGGAGGACGGTACGCCCGAGGAGGCGCAGGCGCGCGCGATCGCTTACTACAGCAGGGACTATGTTGGAAGCGATAGCTTCCCGCTCTGGGTCGAGGCTCAACTCCTTGCACGCCGCGACAACGCGTTCGGGGAGCGCGTTCGCGCGTTCCGGCGCGAGAAACTCCTGCAGGTCGGTGCGCACATACGGATGCTCATGGCGAATGGCGACAAAGGATTGCGCCTTGAGGTAGACGCGTTCGCGCTCGGGTTGGCTAGCCTGTGCGACGGCGCGCAATTTCTCAGGATGTGCACTCCGCAGGCAGTAACGGACGAGGCGATTCAATCCGTGCTAGCCGGATTCCTTTCGTGGTTAGTGTCCGTTTCCGCCACGACAGTTGATTGATTGTAGCAATGGAATATATCGAAAGCTTGCGCCTCTTCCGCACTATCGTCGAAGTCAAAAACTTCAGACGCGCTGGCGAAATGATGGACTTCTCACCCTCGGTTGTCTCGCGGTCGATTGCGTCGCTGGAAGAGCGGCTGGGAACACGACTGTTTCACCGATCGACCCGGCAGTTCTCGCTGACCGAAGCCGCGGAGCGTTTTTACGAGGGCTGTTGTCGCATTCTCGACGATCTTGACTATCTGGAGGCCAACGCAGCTGGTCACGGCCGACTGCCGGGCGGCGTGTTACGGTTGGTTGCGCACACGACGGCTGCGTTGACATGGTTGGCCCCGTTGATCGCTTCGTTCAAACGCAAGCATGCAAATGTCACGCTCGATATCACCTTGACCGAGCGGCCCGTGGATCTGACCGCCGACGGTTACGACCTGGGCATAGTGCTGCCTTTCATGCTGGCGACGGATCTTGCGGTGACGCGGCTTCTCCAGCGCTTGCCGCTTGTCATCGTTACAACGGAAGCTTACCTGAGCAGCCATCCGCGACCCCGGCATCCCGCGGACCTTGAGGATCATGTGTTCGTAACCGTTCCGCCTTCAATGCACAAGCCATTCTTCACCTTCCGAAGCGGCCACGAGAATATCGCGGTCCCGGTTAAATACGAGATTGCTTCAAATAATCCCATGTTCAACCGGGACATCATTCTGGAAGGATTTGGTGTCGGTCTGCTGCCCATTACGCTCGTGGAGCACCACATCAAGGCAGGGCGACTCGTTCGTCTGCTGGAAGAGTTTGAGATTGCGGACTCCGCGGCGGAAGTCCGACTTGCGTACATGGAACGCGCATTGTTGCCCGCAAAGGTTAGGGCCTTCATCGAACATACCGCAGAGTTTTTCGAACGCGGTATGGAAGCGTCCGTTTAAGGGAACGGAGATGTCGCGTCGTTTGATGACATCGGACATTTTGTAAATCGTCGATCAGCTTTTGCGTTGGCCGTGCGGTGTGGCACTGCATTTGTCGATGAGCCCGGTGAAACAGCTCGTTGCGAAGAACCAATGCACCGGCCATCAGGAAGATACGTCGAGCGCGGGAATTTTGCGGCGCAGAGCGTCGAATGGCGTGCGAAGCCTTTCACGCAGCAGTAGAGAGCCGTGACTGAGATGGCTAGGCGCTGAGGTTGCCCAGGCGACGGCCGGACAACGCTGAATGGGTACAACCGGCCAGTTTCAGACAGTCAGCGATGCTCCGAAGTTGACGCCCCAACGGCCGTTGTATTCCAGATACCCGACAATTGCACGCTACCTTTTGTGTGGTCGGATGATCGTAGTACGTTCCCATGTCCCCTAAATCCGATCGTGAAAGCGCGTACGCGTCGCCACAGGCTACGGCGGTGAGCAACGACCGACGCGGCGAGCAGCTCAGAACGCAGGCGCTGACAGAACACTGGCGAGCACCGCCTTTGGTATGTTGCGCGACCGCTCAATATCCCGCCTGGCCTATCCAACGGCCGCCAGCCCGGGAGCATCATAGCTTGTACACGGTTGACCGGCATCGAGCCTGCAACTGAAACGACGCATAAGCGTCACCGTACGGACCAGGGGAATCGCGTTTCGCGTCCAGCGATCAACTGCGCCTAGGACAACGAAGAGCGAAAGCGCCGGGCCATGGGTGAGGTGCAGCCGGTGCCCCCGAGTTGGATGCTCATTTTCTTGCGGCCCAATGAGAGTTGCGCATGAGAGCGCTGAAGTCTCTCCGGACGAAGTGGGGATCCTCATAGGCCATTACATCGGCCAAGCCGGTGCCCTGAGTGGTTTCAGGCCGATGCCTGAGGCTGTCGTAAAGGGTACGCATGAAGACCTCGACAAAGTCTTGCGGGTGAGGGTATGCCATCTCGACGGCGTCTCGCTGCTCGGCGGCGAAATCGTCGTAGCCGGCGCCAACCAGATCCATGTTCGCCCCCTGAGCAACAAGTGCTGCCAGCGGTGAAACCTGTGCAGGGATACCGTTCGTCGTATGCAGCGCAATCGCAAGCCAGACTTGCTCGCTCGCGGCTTCCGATACGCCGCGGCTTCGCAGGAATTGGCGAGCGGCGTTCGCACCATCCACCTCGTATCGCAGATGGCTCTGAGCGTAATTCTCCGTCAAGCCATAATCATGGAACATTGCCGCGACGTACAAAAGCTGCGGGTCGTAGGGAAGGCCATTTCGTTGCGCAGTTAAGGCAGCCCAACAATAAACCCGCGTCGAATGCTCGAAAAGGAACTCCCCCTCCGAATCACGTATGTATCGAGCAGCGTCGCGTGCCAATTTGCTGTCGGGGATTGCTATGTTGGGCGTTCTATCGGCCGTGTCCGAACTTTGATGGTCCGGCGCAGGCGCTCGTCCAGCGGCACGCAAGTTCGACGTTTGAACGAAACCTAGCACCAAAATTAGAAGCACGGCGCAAGCCGTACCTACAAAGCGAGTGACCTTCATAGTCCAATTCCTTTTCAACATGCAGACTTCTGCTGCCTTCGCGTCCGGCGAGAGATAGCTATGACATTTCCCCACAACTGTTCGACTTCCGCCAAGACCATTGCGGATGGCCGTCGAGTGGACAGCACAGAGTTGATGCATGGGATCCTGACAACAACAAGCGCATCGCGAGTCGTCGTTCACCGTGCTGAAGGTCGACTGGGGTCGATGCTCCATTCTCATCGTTGAACGCATCGGCGATTTGTTCCTTAGCGGTTCTCTTCAGGAAAGCTGAGCACTTCCACCAGCATGCGCTGGTCTTCGGTGAACTCTTTGCATGCTAGTCCGAGCACTTCCACTTCGACGCCTAGGGTCACCAGTTGAACGACTGTGATAATTTTAGGGCAACGCTGAACAAGCCGTTGTATTCATCGATTCGGGCGCAACCAGAGGCAGATTCATCTTGAGTGAAGCTTTCCGCCCGCATTTCTTGCCCACCAAGGCGTTGCGTACGGGCCTGCGACCCGCTTTTCGCCCATTACGGGCGAACCTGTGCCATCAATCGCCTGCGCGAGAGATAGACGTTGGTCAAGGCCAGCGCGACGAAGGCGCGATTGGCGTTCTTCGCCAGACCGCGATAGCGCACCTTCGTGAAGCCCCACAAGCGCTTGACGACAGCAAACACGTGCTCAACCCGAGCACGGATCTTCGACTTGTTGCGATTCTTGCCGCGCGCTACCTCGTCAACTTCGCCCGCACGGCGCGTACGCTGATTGGTGAAGTCGCGTGCCTTGGGGGCCTTGTCACGGATCAGCGCTTTCTGGCTCGCATAGGCGCTATCTCCATAGACGCGTTGCTCTTGCCCATGCAGCAATTTCGGCAGCGGATGTTTGTCGTGGACGTTGGCCGGCGTGACCACCGCGCTATGTGCCAGGCCGCTTTGACTATCGACCCCGATGTGCAACTTCATGCCGAAATACCACTGCTTGCCTTTGCGCGTCTGATGCATCTCAGGGTCGCGCGCCTGCTGCTTGTTCTTGGTCGAGCTGGGGGCGGCGATCAACGTCGCGTCCACGATGGTGCCGCTGGCAAGCTTCATACCGCTGGCTTGCAGCACCCGCCCCACCTCGGCGAAGAGCCGCTCCCCCAGCTGGTGCTTCTCAAGCAGGCGCCGGAATTTGAGCAGCGTTGTCGCATCCGGTACGGCTTCGCAGCCCAGATCAATGCCCACAAAGCGACGCAGGCTGGCGCTGTCATACAGAGCCTCTTCGCAAGCGAAGTCGGCCAGATTGAACCAGTGCTGCACGAAGTGAATCCGCAGCATGCGCTCCAAACCAATCGGCGGGCGACCGTTGCCGCGTTTCGGGTAATACGGTTCGATTACCGCACACAGTTCGGTCCACGGAACGATCGTGTTCATCGTGTCAAGAAACTCGTCGCGTCGCGTGCGTTTGCGTCGGGTCTCGAACCCCGCACCTTGATCCGCGGCCATCGCGAGCGTCTGCTGCTTCATTGTCTTTTGCCTTTCTCGTTGCTTGTGCGCTCTATAACGCTTGACGTGCACAAGCGGTGGACTTAATCACCATTGCCTTAGACATGCAATCGCGCCGCGCCTATGCAAAGCGGCTGCATAATTACGTCACAGAATCGTGCTGCTTTTGTCTTAGTCCAAGCGCTTTTCGGTGTGGAAACTCGCAATGCCTTTACGTTTCCATCGCGGCCTGAGGCGTGTTCCGGAAGCTGATTGCCATACGGTTATACGAATTCATCAGGCTGATCGCGATGGTCAGGTCAACCAGTTCGCGCTCATTGAACACGGCGCGGGCTGCCTCGTAGGCTACGTCCGGTACACCGGTCTGTGCC